>CAZXYQ010000091.1:0-11578 GCA_964644975.1 uncultured Rhodohalobacter sp. | reverse complement strand
TATCTTTACGAAGAAGATGAAACTGTGACGCTGAAAATCCGGGATGATGGAAAGGAAGCGGTTCAGGTTTAAAGTAAGTTCAGATTAACAGATTTGCATTCTGGTTGTTAAGTTTTAGGTTGGGATAGGTAGCTGCTCTTCTCTTGGGCTGATAAAGTCATTTATCAGCGACTTTAGTTCGTCAATCCTCTTAGCGGTTAAAAAAAGTGTAAGGAATCTCAATTTTCCGCCTCAAACTATTTCAACATAAAACATTGGAGTCGGAAAAATACATATTAACAAAGAGATCAGATTAACCAGAGATATACACTACTTTGTCCGTGGCCATCTTAGCTGGGAAGAGTCATTTAGACTTTTAGATGAGATTGTTGAATCAGAGGAATGGATGAAGCATTTAGAAATGGTTGAACCGCCAATCCAGTTCTGGGTTTTACGGAAATCGCCGGGTTGTTTATGCTCACCCCGTACCCCTTGCATGAGTACACTATGTGTATTTCGAATGAGCCTGGAGGAAAACGGCAGCTTCTCCAATTCCTTAATGGCACTGCTCATTGCAGCGATATAGTTCTGAACTTCCTACCAGTCGTCGCGCTTTTCTGCCGGCACATTCTCCTTATCCATCAGCGCCTCTTCGATGTTTGTCTGAGCACCCTCAATCTTAGAGCTCTGATTTGCCTATTTAACCACATGCATACTGATAAAGAGGTCAATATTAGGAATATACTCGGAGTACATGTCCAGGTACCAGCGAATTATATGAGCTTCACTCTTTTACTGAGCTTTCGATAGTTATGGAGAAATGGCTAAAAACTAATAAGTGCAATGGCAGGAATAATTAGCACCAATCTGGCTTTGGTCAATACACCGGAATTCAGTCAAAAATACTGGATTTTCTTCACGTTTATATTTTCCAACACCATAACCTTCAGCAACTCAAGACCACATTCAACTCCTGATAAAAAAACCTGCAGCACCGTTTTGACTTAGGGCTGCAGGCTGGGTAAAATAATTTGGATATGCCTTTATTTAATCATCAAAAGATTCCCCAAATATCTCGAATGACTTCTCGATATTTCCTTTGATCGTCCCGTGGTTACTTTGATTATTGGGGTCTATTAACATGCCGTCACCTCCCATGAACCAATTTGGGACAAAAATTTCTACTACGAGAATAGATTGCTTGGTTTCAGAAAATTCCATAGCCGTATCCAGCTCTACTTCTATTTCGAAATCTTCAGGTGTCCTGAACATGAATTCTTCACCATTGTATAAGCCTTTTACTACAACAGCGTAATCCCCGGTCTCATCTCTGAAATCCGAATCAGTAACTTGGACATCCATGCCGGGCTTTGCGATTTCTATTTCAAATTCAATATAAAAACCGGCAGGAACTTCACCCTGGGTTATCGTAAGTGGGCTGCCGTCAAGTGGCAGGGTTACAATAAAATCATCCAGCTCTTCCAGCTCGTAATCGCTGGTACCTCTGGTTCCATACATCTCAAACTGCTCCAGGAAGAATTTTACCTCCTGGATTTCTATTTCATTATTTCCATCATCCACACGCATGAAACCTTGATCCGATAGTGAAGATTGAATTTTCGCATTCTGATTGTCGGTTCCGGCCTGCATTTGAATCGTACCGCTACCAAACTTATCAGTTTCAGCCTGATTTAGACCACATCCGCTAATCAGCATCATTGTTATTACTCCAAGTAATAAAGAAAATCTTGGTAATTTTTCGGTATTCATAAGTGTTATTTTTTTAGATTATTGACCTAACAAGCTAAAAAGCATCTTGTTTCTTCAACGATAGTTCTCCAGTAAGTTTCTAAACTATTACTCGAGTATTTACTTTACATAGATAGTTATCGGCTGTATTTGTTACAAAATAAAGCTTCATGCACTCTATAATTCACATCTGTCCAAACCGTCTTAAAATACGATGTCACGAAGACGCAATTTAACTGAATCTACATCTACCCCATGTTACTGTTATGGGCTGATTTTAACTTCTTACAAGAAAGAATAGTCCCCGGAACCATCAAAGTTTGTAAGGGTAATAGTAGCTATCCAGGTACCTGCTTTCCCCGAAGAACTTGTTCCGCCTGCATTTTGGGAACCTGAGCCCGCTGTTAAAGTTCTGTCAACCACAGTAGTCCCATTGGCATCTTTTAAAACCAACCGAAACAGCAAGGCAACCATACAGATAACCTGCTGCTTCAATTATTCCCAGGATGAGGAGTAGTGTTGTGTCGATTTCACCGAGTTGAAGCTTACCGGCTGTGATTGATCCGGCAATGGCCAGACTGGTGACGCCGCTCTTGGCAATATCCTTTCCTTCTTCCGGGAGAACATCTGCTGTCTGGACTACAGCGTGGCAGGCAGGCGGGGCGGATCAGCTCGTAGTAGTGATGATAGCCTGTGAAAGCAGGAAGGAGCGAAGGGGCTGAGTCGTTGAGCCACATGGCGATTAACAACCAGTGTAAACTGGGAAGATTGATTGAGATGGGGCAGATTGCGAGAGCCATTCGACGACAAGAGCCGTATGATGGGAGACTATCACGTACGGTTCTGTGAGAGCCTTGGGGTGAAATTCCCCTTGGCTACTCGACTGATAGTATCGCTGGGTGGTATCAATAGGATTTCGTTTGTGTTTAAGGCTTACCCGGAAGATAAACCCGCAGGCAAGGTGATAGTTGAAAATCACGTCAAATGTGAAACCCGGCTCTTATGAATAATCCATGAGTTGAAAAACTATATTTTTCCATCAGTTATCTGCGTATGTGCATAATCAACTGCCCTTGCGGTGAGTGCCATATAGGTAATACTGGGATTTTGAGTACCTGCACTGGTCATGCATGAACCATCAGTGACAAATACATTTGAAACTTCATGCATCTGGTTCCATCTGTTCAGAACGCTGGTACTCGGGTCATGACCCATTCGGGCGGTGCCCATTTCATGAATACAGGCCCCTACGGCTGTAGCATTGTTGCTTGATGTTATTTCTGTACAGCCGGCCGCTTCCAGCATCTCGACAGCGCACTGCACTCCGTGTTCACGCAGTTTCTCTTCATTTTCGCGTAATTGAGCGTCAAACGTGATCATAGGTATACCGTACTGATCGGTTTTATTGAAATTCAGATACATTTTGTTATTGTGATAGGGAAGAAGTTCTCCGAAACAGGTCATTCTGATAAGATAAGCACCCGGCTGAAAAACAACCTCTTTCAGGTTTTTACCAATTGCGCCCTCCGGTATGTTGTTTATTCGGGTTGCACTTCCCTGATATCCAAATCCACGCAGATAATCGTGCCTTCTGGAATCTTCATCGATGTTGGTAAAACGCGGTATATAAAACCCTACAGGTTTTCTCCCTGAATAGTAGGTCTCTTTGAGATCCGGAAGGATTCCTGAAGCCCCCATTCCGTAGTGATGATCCATCATGTTATGGCCCAGTTCACCGCTTGAATTACCCAGGCCATTGGGAAACGACTCCGAGCGGCTGTTCAGTAAAATAGATGTTGAACCCACCGTACTTGCATTACAGAAAATTATACGTGCTGAAATTTCGAGCTCTTCTTTTGTTTCGGAGTCAATCAGGCGGACACCCGAAGCTTTCTGATGATCTGCATCATAAACAATTTCTTTTACAATGCTGTTGGGCCGTATGGTAAGGTTGCCCGTCTCCTCAGCTACCGGAAGAGTTGCCGATTGACTGCTGAAATAAGCGCCGAACGGGCATCCCCGCCGGCATCTGTCGCGCGATACACAGCGCCCGCGACGTCCTTTATGGATCTCAGGATCATATTCTGAAAGGTTCGCCACCCTACCGGGAGTCACGACTCTACCAGGATATTTTGCAGCGACAGATTCACGCAGATGCTGCTCAGCACAGTTAAGCGGAAATGGTTTCAAAAACTTACCATCGGGCACTTGTTTCAAACCTTCCGCCTGGCCGCTAATCCCAACAAAGGTTTCAACGTAATCATACCAGGGTTCGATATCCGAATATCGAATGGGCCAGTCGATGGCTATGCCTTCCTTTTTATTAGCTTCAAAATCGATGTCACTAAAGCGATAGCAGTGACGCCCCCACATCAGTGAACGTCCTCCTGTGTGATGCCCGCGAATCCAGTCAAATCGAACATCTTCATCATAAGGATATTCATCGTCTTTATTTATCCAGTGCTTGTTATCCTGCCTGACCCACCACGGCAGGCGATCCTGCTTATTATAATGTTTCTCGATTTCCTCCTGAGGAACTCTGTTTTGATGAGGAAGGTCCCAAATGTCGGCATTCGCAGTGGGATATTCGCCATGCCTGACCATCCTTCCGCGTTCAAGAATCAGTGTTTTATACCCTTTCTTGCATAGCTCCATGGCCGCATAACCGCCGCTGATTCCCGACCCGATGACAATGGCATCAAATTCTGGTTGATCTGTTTTTTTCATTTTTAGATTGCCCATGCTCTGTGATTAACATCTTCTACTGATATACAAGGCTCATAGTCACCGGGAATAGGCAGATAATTCAGGTGATTTTTCCCAATCTCTTCTGTTGTAAGATAGTAAGCGATCGTTTGTTGTTTTAGCTCTTTGAAAACCTGACGTGCCTCAAGGAGTTCATTTTCCTGTCCGAGTTCTAATTCACTGAGCATGTTTTCCCGCATATCAGCATCAAGCTGTAAGAAATTCTGCTGGAAAAGATAGTTTTCAAGTTCAGCCCATTGATTCATGAATTGATTTTTAAACTCTTCTCCAAACACTAGTCCGAACATAGAATCAATAGTATGATGTACATTTACATCGGTTGCTGAGGGGCTGTCAGTGCGGGGAAGAATCGTATCAGTCAGTATTGTAATCCATTCAAACTGTTCAGGTTCAAAAAAATGAAGGTCTGAACCTGATTCGACTTGTGATGGTCTTGAACAGCCAGATAAGAAAGCGGTAGCAAAAGGAACAGATACAGCTCCCCCGGTTAACAAGGCCGTATATTTCAGCATTTGTCGTCTGTTCATGGGCAATGGCTGTTTGAATCTGAGGGATGGTAATTAAAATTCCCGCAAAAGGTTAAAGCAGATAATTGAATCAATTTAGAAAAATATTTATAAACTTCAAGAAGCAATTCTGCAACTGAATGTTTTGATAAATAATTGGTGATCATGGGTTTACCTATCAAAATTTAATAGGAAGGCGATCCAAAAGAGGTCCTTTTGATTTATGGTGATAGCCTTCAAAATGTGATCTTATTGAAGAGGCTTACGTTTTGCCATTCCGGTAAAATTGGATGCTCCCGAAAGTTTCAGGATTACAGATGCAATCGAAAGTGGTTTGATGCTCAATAAATAAAGATCTAATACCAATTTGAAGACGTTTATTTTCAGGCAAGTAGAATCCAAAAGCTGGGGCAAGAGGTACGGACTGAATAGATCCGTTCACAGTTTTTTGTAACGATGATTGACGTGGCTGAGCGTGAATTGGGAATTTCTATTTGAAAAAAGTCCGACACCAATCCATCCGATTAATACGCCGCAGCTATCGGGGCACGATAAAACAGATCTGGTAGAAACATAAGTTATCATACAGTATAATGTTTGTTCCCCCTGAACTTTTTAGTTGTGGTGGACGTCGTCTATTTCCCGTAGCTCTATATGGTGGGGTGTCAGGATCTCCGCTAAATTTTGGTCGGAGCCGTCTTATTAGTTGTCTGTACACTGCTTTACAAAATAATCCAACAAAGAAAATTTAATAGCGGAACTTTAAGGTGTGAGCGATGTACATCTGATGCTGAGCAGTACTAGATATAAATTTAGCGCAAAGTTTTGGTAAACGAAAAGTTACCCGGTATATGTGTTCGCGCTGATGCTGTACCTAATAGGAAAAGAGATCAATACTGCACGTATGATTATAGAGAATGAAATTAAAGCAGATGTGTCCTCTGAAAATACGGGCCTGAGTGGATTAAGAGACCGGATGATGTCAATCTTACAATCTGCATCAGATATCTGTGAAACAACCACATCGCTTGTTTACATGCATCAGAATTCAAATTTTTGGATACTTGCATCCCATGGAGATCCTGAGGAGTCTGTTGTTTCCGCTATCAGAAAAATTTCAGATATGCTGGATGCTGAGAGTGGTTTGTCGGTCATTCAAAATGTTCGGGACCATGAGCAAGCCGCAACTCTGCTGACTGAACCGGAGATGAATGAAATTCAGTTTTTTGCCGGTGCTTTTTTTAGAAATGAGGGTGGAAATAATATTGGGGCTTTTTGTATTTGCGATTCTAAACCTTGTGAGCTCTCTGAGGTTCAGAAACAGCAGCTTCGGGTGCTGGCTGACGGGGCAAAGGCCCATCTTATGCTTCATAAACAGACGGAACTGTCGAATGAGAGCAGCAGAAAGCTGGATGTTTCTGCGGCACTGCTTAAAAACTCAGCCGATCTGACATTTCTCCTGGATCCTGCATCAGGAAAAATCGCTCATGTAAGTAACGGGATGGAGAATGTGTTGGGATATTCACCGGATATGCTTCAGGGAACACCATTTACAGATATAGTAGAGACAGATGAGCTCGAGAGCATTATATTAAAAGACTGGTTCTCAGCTGAAAAACAATACAGAGGGCGTTTCACGACCTCGATCCGACTTATTGATCACCAAAACCGAAAAAAGTGGTTTCAGTGTAATTTCTCAGCTGATGAAAACCAGTGGTACGTGACGGCAAGGGACATCAGCGATAAAAAAGAAGCTGAGGAGGGTGTTCATGAGCTTCAGGATAAACTTAAACAAATTGTATCGGTTGCGACGGATCTCATTTATAACCTGAATTGGGAGACAAAAGATCTATCCTGGGGAGATGAGTTGACGGATGTACTGGGATACCCGAATACAGAAAAATTTGTGAATTACGACTGGTGGCTCGATAAGATTCATCCCGATGATCTTAAACGGGTAATTGATGATGTGGAGCTCACGGTGGAAGGGGATAGCCGAAAGGTGAAGTTTGTATACCGGATCAGAACATTTAACGGGTCCTACAAACATGTGATGAACCGCGTCTATGTGGCCCGCAATGAAGACGGCACGCCGGAAGATATCATTGGAGCTATTGTCGACATCAGCGAATTGACGGAGATAAACGAGCAATCAAAGATCAACAAGAGATTGCTGGAAGAGAAAAATGTTTTAATGGCAGAGATTCATCACAGGGTAAAAAATAACCTTGCCGTTGTATCGGCCATGCTGCAGCTGCAGGCGTTAAATGAGACGGACCAAGAGGTACAGGAAAAACTACATGCCAGTACCGGACGCATCAAAACAATGGCTACTATTCACGAATTGCTCTATAAGTCATCGAGCTTCATAAAACTGAGAATTGATGAGAATTTCGAACAGATTATCACCAGTCTGGCAGGCACGCTTAACGGATCAGTGGATCTGGATCTGTTGTACAACATGGAGCCGGTTGAATTAAATATTGACGATGCGCTTCCCTGTTCACTCATTGTAAATGAAGTCATTACAAATATTCTCAAATATGCTTACAACAATGGAGATTCAGGAGTACTGGAAGTTTCCCTGATCGAGGAAAATGAAACCGTAACGCTGAAGATCCGGGATGATGGAAAGGGCCTTCCGGAAGATTTCAACGACGGAGGAAACGGAAGCTCTCTTGGGATGGTGCTGATTCAAACGCTTACTAAGCAGATAAACGGTACATATTCGTATACATCACTGGAACGTGGCGTGGAATTTAAGCTCGTCTTCGAGAAATCAGCCGGGAATGATATAGATTTGAATTTAGAGTAAAGCCGAAAAAATCTTCATCCGGCTGTGTGGCCCGGCGCTTGTAAACTACTGAAGACTCTGATTTAGAGGATCGAATACATACCGTGCTTCCATTGATCTGCAGGAGTAGGTGAGTGAAATGATAAAAAAATGGATTCTGTTATACATATCCATAATCAAATCTATTCAACCCAATTGTAGAATTTCAGATGAAAGTCTGCAGATCTTATTCTCAGGCTTTAAATACATCTGTAATCTATATAATATCAAAGAAAAACTGTATCTATGCCGCACACAATTAAGATTCTTGAAGTAGAAGAAGTTACTCACGACGTGAAAAAGTTTACGCTTGAAAAGCCGGAAGGTTACTCCTTTACGCCCGGGCAAGCCACAGAAGCAGCGATTGATAAAGAAGGCTGGCGTGAAGAAAAGCGCCCGTTTACGTTTACGTCTCTGGATGAGGATGAACACCTTGAGTTCGTGATCAAGATCTACCCGGACCACAGTGGTGTTACTGAGCAGATGGGGAATCTAAAAAAGGGCGACTCATTAATCATCGGCGACTCCTGGGGAACGATACAGTATAAAGGAGAGGGAGTTTATTTGGCAGGCGGAGCAGGGGTTACGCCTTTTATTTCCATTTTGAGAGATCTTAACAAGAAGGGAGAAATCGGTGAAAATACCCTCATTTTTTCCAACTCAACGGAAAGGGATATTATCTTGCAAAAAGAGTTTGAAGAGATTCTTGGTGATCGTTTTATAAATGTGATAACGGAGGAGCCGACTGACGATCATATATTCCTGGATGGATACATCGATAAAGAGTTTCTCGATTCACGGATTGATGATTTTAGTCAGCCGTTTTATGTATGCGGCCCGGGGCCTTTTAACGAAAGTATAATAAAGTATCTGAAGGAATTGGGTGCAGATCCTGATGCCCTTATTTTTGAAGATTAATCTCAAATCTGTCCAAAACGTTGTAATCTATTCCGGTAATACGATCATATTACTGGTAGAGTTTTAAATTCTCAAAGATTTTCAATGTTTGTTCAAAAAATGAGCGAAAAGTAATTCGCAGAGTTGCGATAAAATAACTTTTGGACGGCAGAACATCAGCGGGACTCAGCGATTAAATCAGCGTGTTTCTGCGAGAAAACGTAGGGGATTAGTTTTAAATATGGTAAAAATCGGTTCTTATTCGCACAATAAGATACTTTTTACCACCTTCAAAAATATTTTATACAGGCATAGGACAATCTGCTCCGTAGCTGAACCATTTTGAAAGACTAAGAAGCTACCGTTTTTTGGTCAAAATGAAGGGGCTTTACCATGTTTTCGATCCAGAGTGTAATTGAATAAAATCACTAATCTATCAAACAATTAACATATGAGTAATAAAATGAGAGCATCGTACTACGAAGAATTTGGAGAGTTAAATCAAATTAAAACAGGTGAACTCGACCGGCCTGAGCCCGGTGACGGGGAAGTGTTGGTCAGGATAAAATCGGCCGGTGTAAATCCGGTAGATGCAGCCGTTGCCCGGGGAATGCTCAATGATGCGATTCCGGCAGAATTTCCTGTGATTCCGGGATGGGATGTTGCCGGGGTTGTGGAAGAAAATGGATTTGCCGCCCGGCGATTTAAAAAAGGTGATGAGGTATACGCTTACGCCCGCCGGCCCACCATAAAGCACGGTACGTTTGCGGAGTACATCGCGCTGCCTGAAAGTTACCTGGCACATCGTCCGAAGGAGATGTCAATGGAGGAATCAGGCGGAGTTCCATTAGTGGGGCTCACTGCTTATCAATCTATTTTTGATGTTGGTAAACTGAAGAAGGGACAAACCCTGCTTATTTTGGGCGCATCAGGCGGTGTGGGGACACTGGCTATTCAGCTGGCGAAATCGGTTGGGGCAACCGTAATCGGAGTGGCAAGTAAAAAGAATCACGACTACATGAAAGAGCTCGGCGCAGATGAAGTGATTGACTATAGCGCCGGACATGTTGGCGAGTCTGTAAAGAAACTGGCTCCGGGCGGTGTGGATCTTCTTTTCCACTGCTCCCGTGGAAACTCGCTGAGTGAATGTATGGAGACGGGCGTCCTTAAAGAAAACGGCCGCGTGGTATCCATCACGAAAAGTAAGCCGGAACCGGACTGGGATGTGTCTTACGACTACGTATTTGTAGAGCCCAATGCCGCACAGCTGAAACATATTGCAGAACTGGCAGATGATGGCAAGATAAAAGTGCCCGTTACAAAATCATTTTCTCTTGGTGATGTAGAGAAAGCCCTTCAAGAAGTGGAAACCCTGCACACCCGTGGAAAACTAGTGATTACTCCCTGAATCAACTCATCTACTCCGAAAAGCTAGGGTTATGTCAAATGTTACATATCGGTGGAAATCTGTCATCCGAAGGTGCAGCTTAGCGGTACACCCACTGGGTATGACAGCGATAAATTTTCGGATAGCCCCGAAAAGCTTTCGGGGTGAGTTTTTTGAAAAATCTAGTCATGCTGGATCAATATATGATTCACGGATGACTCATCCGATGACTCTTAGGACAGCTCACAGTTGACACAACACCAGGATACGTTCAATAAAATTACTGTGAGCTATTCGGGTTAACTGTAGATTCCATACATTGTTTGTGGATATTAATTCCCGTAATCGGGGCAGACTAACGCGCGGCACCAGCTATGAGGCGAAAATTTAAAATCGCGGCCATTGTAGTATCATCTATACTGATTCTGATTTTCTTTATAACGGTAGTGAACCAGGTGGCCATCTTCACCGATTTTGTGTCCGGTTACAGCCCCGCCCTTGGCTACGCGGTGATGGCGCTTTTCTCTCTGCTGCTCATGATCCTCGCACTGTTGCCGGTATACCTGTTTATCAGGCTCCCGGCGCAGCTGAAATACCCCGATTCCGATAGTCCGGAAGAGATTGCTGCATACCGCGAAAAGCTGGCAAAAAGCCTTAATAAAAACCGATATATCAAAGAAAAGGGGCTTTCGGTCGATTCCGATAATCTTGACGAGGCATTGAACATCCTGGACGATGTGGCTCACCAGGAGGTGAAAAGGTCAGCGTCGGTAATATTTGTCAGCACGGCGGTTTCGCAATCGGGAAAGCTGGATGCATTTATCGTGTTTACTCTTCTGGCTAAGATGGTGTGGCGGATTGCCCATATCTACAATCAGCGTCCGTCTTATTCGGGACTTTTGAACCTCTATGCAAATGTTGCGGGCACAACGCTCATTGCCGGCAGCGTGGATGAAATTGATATATCAGAACAGCTGGAACCCGTGCTGGGTGAGCTAATTGGTGCCTCTGTTTTTGGGGCTATTCCCGGGCTGAGTCAAATATCTGCGTTTACCTTCTCCTGCCTGATGGAGGGATCCATCAACTCCTTTCTGGCGCTTCGAATGGGAGAAGTTACGGTAGGCTACTGCAGAAGCGTGACCAAACCCGACAGGAAGGCGTTGAGGAAATCGGCCTCGAAAAGTGCGGCATTGAGGCTTAAGAAGATCATACGTGAGTTCAGTATGGAAGTGATTACATCCATAAAAAATGCCGGTAAGAAATCTTCGAAAAACTATTTTAGCGAGAAAAGTGCGTGGTTCAGAAGATCATCCAAGAAGAAAGAAGAGGGTATGACCGCCGAAGAGTATCTCGGGATTACCAAAGACAAAACATGATTTGAGTATGAAATGAACTGAACTGTACTCTATTAATCATTTACCGCATTCATACACGATAAACTTCTCGTTGTGGGCAAGGGTG
>CAZXYQ010000090.1:0-12452 GCA_964644975.1 uncultured Rhodohalobacter sp. | reverse complement strand
AATCCATTGGCCCTGGAACTGCGCCGGTGGTTTTTATTTGGAACCGCAGATTTTCTTCAACTTCTTTGTTTGATGTGGCGATGGCCCCGCCAATGGTATCAGAATGACCACCCAGGTATTTCGTGGTTGAATGAAGTACAATATCTGCGCCCAAATCCAGTGGTCGCTGAAGGTATGGTGAAGCAAAGGTGTTATCTACAGCGGTAAGAATTGATTTTTTCCTCGCAAATTCTGAAATAGAGTGTATGTCAGCTATACGAAGCAGTGGATTTGTGGGTGTCTCAATCCAGATCAACCGTGTGTTTTCATTTATGGCCTCCTTCACATGCGCAGGGTCCGACATGTCGATAAATGAAAAGGAGATGCCAATAGGTTCGAACATTTTGGTAAAGAGCCGGTAGGTCCCGCCGTAGAGATCATTGCTGGCCACAACGTGATCACCCGGCTTAAACATCCTGATAATGGCGTCTATGGCAGCTACGCCGCTGGAAAAGCAAATACCTTGCTCTGCGTTTTCCAGACCTGCAATTAATTTCTCCAGAGCTGTGCGGGTGGGATTTCCAACCCTTGCATAATCGTAGCCCTGGTGGTCGTTCGGTGCCTTTTGCGCGTAGGTAGAAGTTTGAAATATAGGGGGCATAACAGCTCCGCTGATACGCTCCGGTTCCTGGCCGGCGTGAATAGTCTTGGTATTAAATTTCATGACGTAGTTTATAAGGTTATTTGTCGCTCCAGCGATTCAGCTTCCTGCTCCATATTAAGTTCTTTATAAACCTTTAAAAGCCTTCGGCCATATGCAAGATTTTCTGATTGCGACTCAAAAAGTGATCTCAGATAGGGAATTGAATCTCTTAAGTGGGATTCTGCTTCATGTGATGCAAGTTCCCGGTTATCGGTCCCTTCGTTAGCAAAATCTGCGATGTTGTACAGAAGATCCGCTGCATTTAAATGAAATTCGGCTATACGTTCTTTTCGCTCTTCAGAAGATGGGAGAGTAGTGTCAACGTCCCTGAAAATAGTTGCTATTTCGCTAAGGGATGTTGTGTAAGATTCAACATTTATGGGGTCGGTTTGAGAACCCGATATACGTTGATGAGCCTCACTGCTCAACAGGTAAAATCGTTCTGTTGCCAGAGCTTCCCTATATTCGGCCCTGTTCGGGTACTCCTCTGCAAGGGCCTCAAGCAGTCGCACAGAGTCTTCGTGATATTCACCTAAAATATAGGCATTTACGAGCCCGCGCCGATACATCTCATTTTGAGGATGGTTTGTTGTTAAGCCTTCGTAAATATCAATAGAGCGGCCAATCATACCTGCTTCAAGGTAAAGAAAGGCGAGCTTTTCGCAGGTTTCAGGTGGTCTTGTAATCCCGCTTTCTTCAATCAATTCAAGAGTTGCAATAGCATCACCAAGGTCTCCATGCCTGTAGTGGGTTGTAGCCTTCAAATTGTAGGTAACAACACTATCGGGAATGATCGTAATAGCATTATTAAAATGAGAAATTACAAAGTCAAAATACTGGTTTAAGTTCTCCGAGTCATCTTGCTGAAGATATCGTACACCTTCACTTTGTTCGTGCATCCAGGCTGAATTTAAAAGGCTATCTGTAACCGCATTAAACTGACTACCGGAGAACCGGATCTCTTCAACTGTATTTCTAAGATTTTGGTAGACCACTTTCCGCTCGGACGGAGAGCGATCGTTTACAGCATAACCTTTAAGAATATTGGCTTTCAGTATTTTTATTTTGGGGTTATCCGGTTCGTCAGAAATTTCCCGGTCAACTGCAGCCAGTGCCTGGCTATAGTTACTCTCAAGGTATAAAGATTCGGCGTTTTTAGTTGTTGTTGAGAGTGTAGTACACGAAAGGGTAAAAAAAATCCCGAAGACAAGCAGGACGCCTGTCGTTCGGGTTGAAGAATTAAACATAAACGTATGGTTCAAAAGGTTGATTACATGTCTGCTCTTTCCATCGCATCCTGGGCTTCTTCTTCCATGCCAAGCGTAGTGTAAACCTGGAAGAGAGATTCCCAATATTCGGGTACAGTAGGATCGATTTCAGCCGCTTTTTCATAGTATTCGCGTGCACTCTGCAGGGCGGCACGTGCCTGTTCATCAAGTTCCTGAACTCGTTCAGAATCATCTACAATGCTGTTTCTTTGATCAAAAAGATTTGCAGCTTGGTTTTGGTAGATGATGCCTAGTATGTTGAAACCATCATCATCTTCGGGGCTCAGGCGAGTAACCTCTTCCATGTTTTTGATGGCCAGCGTGGTCAGTTCTGCAGACTCTTCTTCGAGTTCTGCAATCTGCTCTCTAAGATCATCTACATCATCAAACGCTTGCTCGCGCTCAGATCCGGAAAGCTGCCTGGCCTGACGCTCTTTTTCGAAAACCTCATCGTAAAACCCCGATACCCGCCTGTTTATAGCTGTTACATTCTGGTAAATTTGAGTACCGAGAACTCTGTAGTATTGAGGATTATCAGGTTCATCGGCAATAAGCTGCTCAATGATAGAAATTGCTTCATCGATATCTCCCTGCTGAATCAAAATGTCAGCTAAGAATTGAACAAACTGCGTATTGTCAGGATAGTCTTCTCGTGCTTCCAGCGTTAATCTCTCAGCATCTTCATATCTATCCTGGTTGATGTAAAGACTTATCAGAAATTCGTAATCTTCAATTTCCGGGATCTCCATCAGCTCCATTGCGCGCTCATACGTTTCGATAGAGCCTTCAATATCGCCCTGGCTAAATTCGGTGGACGCAAGAACGATATAGCTAAGTGAGCTGTCCGGCTGAATTGTAATTGCGTTGTTAAGGTGCCCCATTGCGTATCGCTCCGGATCATCTACTGTGGTACGCAGGCTATCATCTGTAAGGTAACCAACGGCATCATTATGCTCATTTGCCCAAAATGTCGTAATGATTTCATCTATCTCTTCATATTCGTCAGGTCTGCTTTCCGCACGGCTCATCCACTCTTTTGCAGTAACAAACGATTCGCGTGAATCACTGTAAAGCGAAACCCGTTCCCAGGGGCGCTCAATATCTTGTGCCTGAGATCCGTAAGCAATGCCTCTGTAGAAATAAGCATAGCTGTTACTGGAATCTTGTTCCAAAGCTCTTTCAGCAGCATCAAGTACAGCGTCGTAGTCACCGAGGAGAGAATTGGTTTCCATTTCGCTAACGAGAGGATCGGTCGCTTCGCAGCCCCACAAAAGACCTATCAGTAAAAAAGGTACGAGTAGAAATTTTAAGCTCTTCATGTTTTATTCGTATATCGGTTAATATTTTTATAAAGTCTAAAAGTAACCATAACTTCATCATATCGCAATCAGTCACGGGTCATAAAAATTATTTCGTGGAGATGCTTTGAACATGCTTATATTAAGTTCGGATAACGCAAAAAGTTTCAATTAAATTGATCTCTATCATGAATCATACCGTAGTTAAAACTGACAAAGCACCGGCCGCCATTGGCCCTTACAGCCAGGCCGTTATTCACAACAATATTCTCTACTGCTCGGGACAGATCCCTCTCGATCCGGAATCAATGGAAATTGTTGAGGGTGACGTAAGAAAGCAGGCAGAACAGGTGATGGAAAATTTAAATCAGGTACTGCTTGAAGCGGGAACCAGTTTTGGAAAAGTAGTTAAATGCTCCATATTTCTGGATGATATGAAGGATTTCGGAACAGTAAATGAGATATACGCCGGATATTTTGGTGAGAATCCTCCAGCCAGAGAAACGGTAGCCGTTCAAACACTTCCAAAAAATGTGAAAGTTGAGATCAGCTGTATTGCCTACATTTAAAACTGAGTGCCGTTAAAGGTTAGAAGCGCCTCGCATGTAGTGGCAAAGACATGCCAGACGATTTTTTAAATAGAAAACACCGGTCGTCTAGTCGAGGCGGTGTGTAACCGGTCGATAGATGTGTCAACTCTGAATGATCCCAAGCGGATAAGTATGCCCGATCATGGCTGTCCAAAATAATTTTCAAGTTGGCAAAATCATCAGCTGGAAGTGTATAAGGACGCATTGTTTACAATATTTAAATCAAACCCCATCGATCTTTTGCAGAGGCTCGCTGATTTACTTGCTGAGTCCCGCTTAAGGCCTTCTGACTAAATACAACTACACAGCGCCACTATGCGTGATACTTTGCGCTCATTTTTTGAACACGCAGTGAAAATCTGCGAGAACATAAAACTCGATGCCATTGATAGGATAGTATTATCGGAATTGATTACTAACCTGAGTTCGAGTCTTGAATTATAGATAAAAAAGTCCCCCTTAGAAAAGGGGGATTGAGGGGGATGTCCATCAGATCTGTGAATAAACCGATGAACACCCCTCTAAATCTCCCCTTTTTAGGGGAGACTTGATACCGAATAAATAAAATATATTATTAATCGAACTCAGATTACTACGTTTTGGACAGATGTGATGCCCGATAGTAACTCAAAGCTCCCTTGATGAGGATTCTTTCAAAAACTAGGTACATATATGAAGGAGTGCGATGGTTATGATCAGCGAGAAATGGTAAAAATTCGCCGGCTGCTGTTTCCTGCACGATCGTAAACAGTTGCCTGAATCTGGTGCTCTCCATTGGGGGGATTAAAATCAGGTTTGTAGTAGATCAACATTTTTTTGTCCCGATCATACTCAATAATTCCCCGCTCACCATTAACGGCAATTTCAGATCTTCGATAGTCGATACCGCTTTCGCGATCAACTACGGGCAGGTAAACAACATATCCTCCACCGAGATTTTCAGCAAAGGCGGGTGCTCCAACCCAGGGAGCCGTATCGTCGCGCTTAATTCTGAGTTCCGCAAATTCATTTAATGTTGCCTTCAAAATTCCGTTTTCAATGTTTGAGCTTATAAAGGTTGATCTGTCGCGAAAGCTGTCGTAAAAATAGAGACCAATACCCGGTTTATCTGCAATTGATGGCGGCAGAATCATCGTAAATGATAAAGGTTTGTTTACGGGAAGTCTGTTCGGGGTAAACCGTACAGCCGGAAGTCCGGAGGATTCGTCATACTCTACTGAAATTGAAAGTGTATCATAAAGTGCGTTTTCAGGGAGTTCTACCCATGCTTTATTATTTATTGTGGGCAGTATGCTGCGTTTTCCCGGTACGATCACCTTACTGTTCAAAGATGGTTCAGAACGATTCGAATAGAGTGTTCTTTGATCATCACTAAAAAATGGCCCGGGCGAAGATTCAGGAACGTGTGAAATTAAATAGGAAGGCGCACTTCTTCTTGCATTTGGGTGTATGCGGCGGTCGCTTTTAACAGCTGAAATATTGAAAAAAGGATAGGCCGGCACAGAACGAATATCATCCATCTTGGTATCCTTTTCAAAATGGATATTTACAACGGCACGGCTTCTGTTACCATAAATATCTTCAGCAATAATTTCAATCTCGTATTCACCCTGTTCGAACGCCAGGATCCCGCGATCTTGGTGATTATCATAAAAAGGAAGCCGGTTTCCGTTTACTGTAAATAATCGCTGAAACCCTCTTCTTGTTTCCGCTAAAATTGGATAAGACCTGTCCAGGAACATCATTTGAGATTCTCTGAATCCAAATGAATCTGCCCTTGAATGAAAAAGGGTGTCTTCGCCGGCAACCATCATCAGTTTGTAGACAGCATAAACGTTTGGTGTTCGGTTAGCCCTGTCGTGAACATTTACAGCAAGTCCAACTGGCGTATCAGTGCGGATGGTGCCAAAATCTACAGCTCCGTCACGGGTTCCTTCAGGGGATACTGTACGATGATTTAAATAGTGCAAAGTTTCTGAGTGCAGCGTTTCTACTGCAAGGGCCGAAAAAACCGGAGGAATATCATCTGCAACGCGCAAGTTTGTGAGCAGCGGATTGAATGGTTCAAAATCAGGTGTCCGAAGTTCAAAATGAAGATGGGGAGGTCCTACTCCAGTTGACCCTGAAAATCCTATAACATCGCCACGTTTATATTCGAACGTGTTTTCTTCAAGCTCCAGGTCAATTTCAAAACGGTAATCCTGAAGCCGGACAGAGTCGGCATAAGCCATTAGTTGAGGCTCAAATCGGTGTAAGTGGGCATAGACCGAAAAAGAGCCGTCGTTATGTTTCAGGTAAATAACTTTGCCATATCCATTTGGGCTGATTCCAATTCGGTGTACAACCCCATCTCTTGTAGCGTATACGTCATATCCCTCACGTCCCCATGTGCGAATGTCGATACCGGAGTGCAGATGGGCAGACCTGGTTTCGGCAAAAGTAGAGGATAGATAAGGGCTTGCGTTGGTTGGCCAGAGATAAGAAACTGAATCGCTCAAAAATGAAAGATTCTGCGTCTGTGCAAGATGCGGCGCTGCAGAAGACAGGAAAATAATAAATAGGGTGAGTACACCAATTCTTCTATGTAACATCTACGCTTATAATTGAGAGGTCTTGCTGAAGTGCGGCCCTGATATTATCCCCCGCGGTAACGCGCGAGACTCCTTTTGGAGTACCTGTAAAAATCAGGTCACCCGGTGTGAGCGTGAACTTGTGAGTAAGGTACGATACAATTTCCTGAACGGTAAAAATCATCAAATGGGTATTATCATTCTGTTTTTCCACTCCGTTTACTTGCAGACTTATAGTTAAGTTTCCGGGATCGATTTTATTGTTTAACGGTACAAAATTTCCAACGGGTGCAAACGTGTCAAATCCTTTACTTAGAGTCCACGGTTTTCCCCCTTTTTTTGCTTCGCTTTGAAGATCTCGTGCTGTAAAATCGATACCAATGGCTAAAGCCTTTACGATGTCTAAGGATTTATCGACAGCAAGATTCTTTCCTTCAGCTCCAATTAAAAGTACGAGCTCCGCCTCGTGATGCACATCTTCTGACTGAGGTGGGAGTATTACCTTGCCGCCATTATGCACAACAGAGCTGCGTGGTTTTAAAAAAACAACCGGTTCTTTTGTCCTGCTGCTTTTCATCTCCTCAATATGTTCGGCATAATTTCGGCCGATACAGTAGATGGAGCCGTATGTAAGGTCGGGATAGTCTGGTATTTGAAAGTTCATAGTCTTAAAATAAAAAAAGCCTCATCACGTATAAAGCGATGAGGCTTAAATAATATTATAAATGAAGTAATCAGGCTACAGGTTCTACATTAACAAACTTTCGTCCGTTGCCTTTTCTTCGAAAATTGACAGTGCCGTCGGCTGTGGCAAACAATGTGTCGTCGCCGCCGCGTCCTACATTAATTCCTGGATGGAACTTGGTTCCGCGCTGGCGAACAATAATGTTGCCGGCTTTAACTACCTGACCGCCATATTTTTTTACGCCCAGACGTTTAGATTCTGAGTCACGTCCGTTCCTTGTTGAGCCTTGCCCTTTCTTATGTGCCATTGTTAAACTCCTGTTTTAAGAAATTTTCTCAATTTTTAGTTGAGTAATGTGTTGTCTGTGACCGTTCTTTACACGATAACCTTTACGACGCTTCTTTTTGAAAACCATAACTTTATCACTTTTCAGATTACCGAGAATCTTAGCTTTCACAGAAGATCCTTCAACAGTAGGCTTTCCGATCTTAACATTCCCTTTATCATCTTTTATAAGCAGAACGTTTTCGAGAGTAACGTTTTCATCTTCAGTTGCGAGCCGGTTTACAAAGATCGTTTGATCTTCTTGAACCTTATATTGATGCCCGCCGATTTTTACGATAGCGTACATAGTTTAAATCCTTTATATTGCTTTTTTTGATAGAAGAGAAAGATAGGGTTTTTTGATTTAATTCAAAAAAACTATAATCACCTTTTTAACAATCACTAAAATGGTAAACAGAATGTGTAAAGAACTGCCGGATCTTCATAAACAAGCCTTTAAATATAAAAATATTAAAAAGCTTCAGCATGATGGCGGAAGAGCATGGATCAAAGATTCACAGCTCCATGAAGCCCGGAAAGGGGTCAATGGTAAGCTGGTAACAAAAGAGGATGAAAAAATTAGAGAACCCGGTTCACCAAAAGATATAGTGAAGCCGACTTGATCAGTAAAGACAGACATCAATTTATCACAAAAAATAATGACCGGTTCTCCTGCTTACCGTGAGTCTTAGCTGAAAAGAAAAGATATTAACTCGCTTTTCGCGCAGGGATAGCCCTGTGGATTCCGGTTTTATTTACGTGGCCAATATATTTTCCGATGATACGTACTTCTTCAAAGATGTCGGGCTCCACAATTATATCTTCGTATTCATCATTTGCCGGTTCAAGACGGAGCCCGTCTTTTCCATAATATATCCGTTTCAGGCTGGTTTCACCATCATAAAGCACAGCACCGATATCGCCGTCTTTCACATCGCTGTCCATCAATAGAACAAAATCACCGTCATAAATCCCGGCATCTTTCATACTCATTCCGGAAACTCTAAGCGCAAACAGGCTTTCGATATTTGGGAATAGAGTCTCAAGCGTGATCTCTCCCAGGTCAGATTCTACTGCCTCCTGAAGGTATCCGGCCGCAATTAAACCTTTTACGGGAATGCCGCCCCCTTTCTTGTCGCCTATTAGCTCGCCAAATTCAGGATGGATATCGTACTCGTCATCTTCCCCTTTAATCAGATAGCCTTTTTTTAAGAGAGCCTGAATGTTTTGAGTTACGCTGTTGGGGGATTTATAGTTAAATTCATCTGAGATCTCCCGATAGGTTGGCCATACATCATGTTCATTTTTGTACTCGGTGATGTAATCGAAAAATTCTTTCTGCTTGCGGGTTAGCTGTGCGTGATCCATGGTTAATTTGGTTTATGTATAATACATGTGCAATAAACGAATAAGAAACGTTAAATACAACGTTTGGGTATCATTATGAAATCAATAATACAGTCACTTCCGCTACTATTCTTTTTTTTAGTAATATCCTGCTCGTCCGACCCTCTTCCTCATCATATGAATGAGGTTATAAAAAATGAGTATCCCTCAGTAGCTCAGGCAGTTGTGGAGCGAAACGCTGAGGAGCTGCTTGATTTTACCGATCACTCCAATGTAGAGGTGAGAAGCATGGCATGGCGGGCGTTTGCAAAATCTGAGATGAATGAGTCGCATCGGTTGATGGAGAGAGTTGTTGAGTCAAATGAGTCTGCTGCATGGCTGGCACTCAGTTTTCATACACAAAATGAGCGTGAAATGGAGTTGACCCGGAATCTCTTTTCAGATGCTCCTGAACTATACTCAGGTGCTTGTGAACTGTTCAAACGCCAGGGTGGGAGTGATGAGCTTCACCTGATTTTAAATAGATTGGATGAGGCTGGTAATCCGAACCAATGCGCCATCGCGGCCGGAACGATTGCCGCAAGGATAGAAATAGACGATAATCTTTTGGAAAGGCTGATTGATTCGGCTATGAATTCAGAACAATCTGAGATACGGAGGAACTTGCTTTATGGACTCTACCGAAGCCCGTTAAATCGGCCGCTGCACGGAACAGAGCTCCAGGTGAAGCTGGCCGACGGGTGGGAAAAGATTGGAGTTGGCGCAGAATCGGAACTTGATCAATATATGATTAGAATATTGGGGAATACCGGTTTTCGCCGCTATCTGGACACAAAGGGAAGTATTACAGCAGTAGAAAATATCCGGATCCTGATTGAAGGAGTTCAGTCGATATCTATTCCAGAGATTCTTTCGGAAGA
Organism: uncultured Rhodohalobacter sp.; assembly: GCA_964644975.1. Classification (GTDB taxonomy): domain Bacteria; phylum Bacteroidota; class Rhodothermia; order Balneolales; family Balneolaceae; genus SW132. The sequence goes on along the minus strand of CAZXYQ010000090.1, from coordinate 2,768 downwards.
GGAAAATAAGCTTCACAGAGATTTGCTGACTCATAAAAATCCACACGTTGTGGTTCAGACGCTTGAAAAATTTGGACAGCTAGAATGGGTTGATGACGAAATGGTCGTTTTTATCTACAGGAATATCGCTTCACCAACACGAAATCATAAAATATTTGTAGCTTCGATGGAGTTTCTGAGCCGGGCGGGAGCTGATCTTTCAGGGCTGCAAACCAAGCTTGAATTCATTGAAGAAGAGAACAGATACCTTACAAATCGGATTCTGAATCTCTATAGAGTGCAGAAAAGCGGCGATGAGTTTCTGAACCGAGTGGAGTTGCACCTGGAGGCGGGAGGAATCAGGGGGCTACATGCCGCACAGGTGCTCACTGAATTTTGGGTTGATCATGTTGATGAATCAAGTAAAGAGAGTATTAACGGGATTGTACAGGCAGCCGTTACTGAGAGCGATCGAAGTGTTCTTGCCGGACTCAATACGCTTTTGACCGATGAAACTCTCATTATGGACGAAGATTACAGCTGGCTTAATTCTGCCTATGTTCGTGCAGTTAATGAAGACATTCGTGAGAATATAAGTGCGCTCGAACAAGTTCTTGAATCGCGCTTTCCTGATCGCTATGAAAAGTTATCTGAAATGTCAGAGACTAACTTCAGAATTCCTGATTGGGATCATCTTTATGAACTTGGCACCCGTCCGGTGTGGCGGCTTAGAACCAACAGGGGTACAATAGAGATCCGGCTCGATCCGCTGATGGCACCCTTTACGGTCTCTTCAATCGATAGCCTTACCCGGGCTGGAATGTATGACGATGTGGCTTTTCACAGAGTCGTGCGTAATTTTGTAGTACAGGGCGGTGATTTTGAGCGGCGGGATGGTTTCGGGAGCCCCGACTATACGCTGCCAACGGAGCCATCACTGGGTTCATTTGAGCGGGGTGCCGTGGGCGTTGCAAGTTCCGGCACGGATACTGAAGGGAGCCAGTTCTTTTTTATGCATGTTTGGGCACCGCACCTGGACGGCAGTTATACAAATTTTGGCGAAGTTATTCGGGGTATGGAGGTCGTTGATCGTCTACAGATTGGAGATCGCGTTATCAGAGCTTCATTGAGCATAAGGTAGGGTTAATTGAGGCTGCAAGGCGGAATCGACGGGAAATATAGAAATTCATGCAGACTTCTTTTCTGTACTCTGTGAGCAAGATTTTCCGGTAGGAGGGAGCCTGTTATCGATTGTTTTTTCTTTCTGCGAGTATAAGGCATCAGTATAGACCGTGTAAAAGCAGACACTATGAGGAATGACTTTGTGGAGAAAAGTCATTACGTTTAATGTTAAATTATTAAACGCATTCAATTATGGAATTGGGACTTTATTCTTTTGTAGAAAATACACCTGACGCGGAAACAGGAAAATTACTTCACCCGTCTGAACGCCTCCGTAATTTACTGGAGGAGATTGAACTGGCCGATCAGGCCGGTCTTGACGTTGTGGGGATTGGTGAGCATCATAGGTCAGAATACATCTCTTCAGCACCTGCGGTGATTTTGGCTTCTGCTGCTGAGCGGACAAAAAATATCAGGCTGTCAAGCGCAGTTACGGTGTTGGGATCTGAAGATCCGGTTCGTGTTTTTCAGCAGTATTCCACGCTCGATCTGCTCTCAAAGGGCAGGGCTGAGGTAATGGTGGGGCGCGGGTCGTTTATAGAGTCGTTCCCGCTGTTTGGACAGGACCTGGAAGATTATGACGAGCTCTTTGCAGAAAATCTGGATTTACTCCTGAAGCTTCGGGAAAACGAAACTATTAGCTGGAAAGGCAAACATCGTGCACTGATCAACAATCGCGGTGTATTTCCCAGACCGATGCAGGAGAAACTACCTGTATGGATTGCTGTGGGCGGAACTCCGCAGTCGGCTTATCGAGCGGGGGCTCTGGGCATACCCATGGCGCTGGCAATTATCGGGGGCGAACCGGCGCGGATGAAACCTTTTGCAGAGCTTCACAAAAGAGGTGCTGCAGAAGCGGGTAAGTCTACACAGCCTCTAAGCATTAACTCTCATGGATTTATAGCCGATACATCACAAGATGCGCATAACATAGCTTTTCCTGCATTTAAAACGCAGATGGACAAAATCGGAAAGGAGAGAGGCTGGTCGCCAATGAGCCGTGAACAGTTTGACGCATCAACTACCCTGCACGGGGCAAATGTAGTGGGGAGTCCCGATGAGGTTATTGAAAAAATACTGCATCAGCACGAGATTTTCAGCCACGACCGTTTCCTTCTGCAGATGAGCGTTGGCAGCATTCCGCACGAAAAGCTGATGCGGTCTATAGAATTGTATGCGACCAAAGTTGCTCCGGCTGTTCGAAATGAGCTGAAAACAGTAGAAGTGTGAGTATCCCGGGAGCTTAAAATAGGGGGGGATCTTTTGAACTGTTTTATATGATTTGTTTCCTGGGTTGGAAAAATACATGGCACAACAAACCATATAATTTACAAAAAACAAGATTGGGGTGATAGACAGTATCAAATTCTGTGCACTCTAAGGCTCGGGATTAGAATTCGATATATAGCCTTTTCATTGATGGTGTAGAAAAGTACCGCGTACGGGATTTGAACCGCCAAAGCAGAGCTTTGGCCACCTTGCAATATTTGGGACGTACTCAAAGGCGCAAGATTAGAAATCGTTATGTGGCCTTTTCATTGATGGTGTAGAAAAAGTACCGCGTACGGGATTTGAACCGCCAAAGCAGAGCTTTGGCCACCTTGCAA
>CAZXYQ010000089.1:0-12465 GCA_964644975.1 uncultured Rhodohalobacter sp. | reverse complement strand
TTTTATCCTGGAAAATTCAGCTCCGGAAAAACCATCCGTATCAATTGGATCAATGGTTAGGTCTGTAAATGATCCAAATTGCGATTGAAGCTCTTTGGCACCTTTCAACAACTCTACGGACTGTATATGACGTGGTTGTTTTGACATAGTTAAGTTTGGTTGCATTTAAAAATAACAGAGATAACTTATTATCCAATCGGATTAGCAGATTTACCTGCTAACAGTTTTCCATTAAGCCCCAAGTTACTAATAGTGTATGGTCTATGTTTGCCCATTTGCCCATGGATCCATCGTACAATATTACCTCAGGGTAGCCAAGCATCTTCAGGCAGAAGTAGGTAAAGGAGGCCCGGAAACCTGCCTGGCAATGAACAATAATGGTTTTATCCATACTCACACCATTCTGATCGAGCAATGCCAGCATCTCATCCTCTGACTGGAAATAGTTTACCCCCTCCCATTGTTTTGATTGTGATAGCAGGCGATTCCATTCCATGTGGATTGCCCCGGGAAATTGTGCCCTACCGTGCCATTCCCAATGAAATGGAAGTGCTTGCCCAACTGGCGAAGGGATCTGGATTAGCTCTCTGCTTTGATAATAATGCGCAATCGTTTATCAAAGATGGCACGCTACTATCATCGAAGGTTTCCCCGTCCATTGCCCGGGATGTCGTATTATTAGCAAACTGTAAAAAGACGACGGAGGAGTTTACAAAAAACTTTATATCTCTATTAACGGCTTAGGGGAAGAAGGTTAAGCTCGAAATACAGTAAACTCAAAACATAACAAGCATTTCTCCCAAGGGTTCCTTTGAACAAGCGGGTTTTGCCGGCTTTTCTTTGATACATATTTCAGGGCATGTAGAAAACCCGGATTTTATTCACTTTATCTGCCAGAAATGACAAAACCGCTCAAATGCATGGCCGTTATAAGCATTATTCATTCAAAATAACCAGAACCATGAAAAAACTGATTATTGCAGTATCCATTCTTTTCGTTTGTGCACAAGTTAATGCCCAGGAAGATTTTTATGCTGAAGTCAATGATTTAGAGATCTATTATAAAGTATACGGTGAAGGGTCACCACTATTAACGCTGCATGGGTTTACCGTAAGTCACGGATGGTGGGATGAGTGGATTAATCATTTTTCGAGTGAATACAAATTGATTCTTCCCGATTTAAGAGGTCACGGACATTCTACTAATCCATCAAACCGGTTCACACACCGAAAGTCGGCCAATGACATGCTAAAACTGATGGACGTGTTACAAATTGATAATTTTAAAGCTATTGGATTTAGCTCGGGTGCTATGACATTGACTCATATGGCGGTCCTGGATACGACAAGAATTAAATCAATGGTTTTAATTGGTTCAACGTCTTATTTCCCAGAACAAACTCGAGAAATACAAAGATCAACCAGTTATGAAACCCAGAGTGAAGGTAGGTTGAATGATTTAAAACAGTGGCATCCTGGTGGAGAGAGTCAGATCAGATTGTTATTGGATCAATTCAAAAAAATGGCCCACGCCTATGAGGATATGAATTTTACCCCGCCTTACCTTTCATCAATTACGACCCCAACTCTTATTATTCATGGTGACAGAGATCCATTTTTTCCTGTTGATATACCAGTCACTTCTTTTGAATCAATGCCAAACAGTTATTTATGTATCCTCCCGAACTTTGGTCACAGCTTTATTAATAAAGATTCAATATGGGCGGATGCATTTAAAAGTACCGTCAATCAGTTTTTTTCCGGTGATTGGAGTGAATGAAAAATGCCTATAGCAACCCTCTTCCTGCCGATCAGATCGGATTTTTTTCGCTGGACGCTTAAGATTATCGCCCGGCCGCACAGATACTTCACCAACTAGTGTGTCTGGAGTAGAATAAAAAGTCTTCTTGTGTAGGTTTAGCAGCGCCTAAACTAAATCCACAAGAAGGCCATTATTATTTCTAAAGCACAACTCAACGATTTAATTGGCAACTATCTCCATCTCAAGCAGGAAAAGGGCTTGATGACGTGCTTAAAATGACGTTTCCCGAGTAGTTGGAACTATGATGAAACACGAGCGAAACCTGCACCTGTCCGATGCCGATAATAAAAATGCTAACGGCTACCGCCAGACCGTTATCTGGACATAGCCCTGAGTATTCACCAAGAAATTTTTTTGGTGAGCAAGGCAAAGTGAAAACAGCTTACCCTACCTGTTGCTACTACAAAGGCAGCACAGTTTACAAATTCTCCAAATCAGGCTTTAGGTCACGAAACTCTTCCGGTATTAATGGGTTGTTTAAAACAAATAATGTACGCCCATCAAGGTTTAGCCTTTCTACAATATCACCGTAATAGCTATTGAAAATAGAATCTAATTCTCCGGAATCAATGATGTGCTGCATTCCATTTTCTATACGGTCTGCCAGGTCCGTCAAATTCGGATTTACATAAAATACGAGTGGGAATGGATAGAAAAGAAGAATATCCTGATCAATGGTTAGGCCATCTCTTAAGGAAGCACGATTTTCATAAACACTCAAAACTTCATTCGCTCCATAAGCACTGTAATCGAATTGACCATTTACTAATCTGTCAAAAATATCATCGAAATCGCCATCTTCAACTACCTGGTATCCGTTTTCCCGGAAGATAACGGCATCACTCCATGTTAAAGGTATACCGTGGTTTAATTGCTGAACGTCCTCTTTGCTGCTGATATTTTCGAAAGTGTCTGAATCTTCTTCGCGTATAATCGGAATTCTGTACCCCAATAAATTTTTAGTCATTGGCTTGGAAATCACAATCATATCGCCTTCAGAAAACTTCTGATTTCCCGCAATGGTAACAAACAGATCGTGTCCCTTTTCGCTAAAAACCAGTGCCTCTTCATCACCGGGGTACTCATCCAAAGACTCCATAATTTCCCATGGTCCATATTCATCCTCCGTTGCGTTCAAAATGGCCACTAAAACTTCTTTTTCATACACTTGCCTTATTTGAGAGCGGTTGCCATTCCATAAATCTATCATAGTGGTGTCGCTATTTACAGTGTTCGAAGTTTCAGATTGATTATTACTTTCATTACACGAAATAAAATATAATGAGACCGTGACTAGGATGAGCGTGACTATTGTTTTGTTATATATCATGTTTTTTTACCAATTTTTTTTTCGAGTTCTTCCAGTGATTTGTTCTTGTTTTTTTATATTGAAAGATAGTACGTGTTAATATCGGGGATTAAAATGCACAGTTTACCGCAGATAAACATCTGTTTTACCCACAAAATATATTAGACTGTGAAAATGATCATCTTTTATTTAGTACTTTTGCTGGCCCATGCATAATCTTGGCAATACTTCACATTGCTACTAAGAAGACTATTAATCTCGCCGAGATAACAGATAAGTCAGCAGATCCAAAACACTATAATTTTGTTTCCTATTTTGCAGTTGATTTGGGTCTGTTTGTACTTTTTCTTCTTCATAAGATATTGTAAATCATTACCAATTATTGCGAAAGTTTATCATTGCAGCTGTAAGTATAGAAGTTTACAATTCCGGTCGGAGTTTAGATCGATATAGATTACGAAAACCCTTACAGCGTATTGAAGAGATATTGATATCGAAGCTGGAACTAAAGAAGGTGACAAATTGGGAATCTTAGTCGATGAACAAGAATAAAAGCAATTTCCTACTGAAAACCGAGTTCGATTCTCAAATGTATCGGATATCAACTAAAGCAGTTGAAGCGATAAAATTACCAATGGATTAATCAGAAAGTCACAAAAGTATTTGCCCAATATTTTAGGCTTAAAATGACGGGCAATTCAAACCCTTGCGGGGAAAGCCATCCTCCTTTTCTTATACCCCGCAATTTGTATATTCTGACTAACCGATCAATCAAATCGCAAAGATGCTATTTCGAACCTTTTTTTCTGCTCTCCTGCTTCTCTTTATATCGCTAAACTGCCAACAGGCATGGGGACAAAACGGGTTTATGCCGGACGATATTCATTACAATCCCAACATCACGACTCCGACCAAAGCTTTTGGACATGAGCTGGGAAAACAAACGGTGCGCTACGATCAGATAATAAACTATTTCCAAACTCTGACGACAGAATCAGACCGTATTTCGATGGAGATTATTGGTTACTCCGTGGAAAATCGTCCTATCGTACTTCTTGCTATCACTTCACCCCAAAACCACGAAAACCTGGAGCAGATTCGCCGAAACCATCTGTTGCAGTATGGTTCCATCAGTCAGCAGTCGGAACCCGAAGTTGACGACAGCCCGGTCGTCACATGGCTTGGGTTTGGCGTTCACGGAGCGGAAGCAGCAGGGTTAGAGGCATCGATTCCCACCGTCTATCATATGGCCGCCGGTGAAGATCATGACATGGAGCAGGTGCTGCAGCATAGTGTGGTTCTTGTGGTTGCGGCTCTGAATCCTGACGGACACGCAAGGAGAATAAACCACTCCCTCCGATTTACATCCAAAACAGTAGTACGCAACGGGGATCACGCCGGCCATGAGCTCTGGACCCGTCAGCGTACCAACCATTACGGTTTTGATCTGAACCGGCAGTGGCTGTTGGTGAACCAGCACGAGGCCAGGATCTGGGTACCGCTATGGCACCAATGGAAACCGAACTTCAGTGCCGACTTCCATGAGATGGGCACCACTTCGGTACGTCCGTCTACCTACTACTTCCCGCCCGGCAACCGCGTTCGCACCAACAGCGTGATTCCTAAAGAACTGAGACCGTTGAAACAGCGTTTTGCGAATTACTATAAAAAAGTCCAGGATCAGCTGGGAACTCTCTATTTCACAGAAGAGGTGTATGACAATTTTTACACGGGAACCGGTTCTGCTTATCCTGACCTCTATGGCTCTTCCGGTGCACTGTTTGAAGCCGGCACGGCACATCTGGTTGAACTGGATACACCGCTAGGCAGATGGTCTCTTGCCGACAATATTCAATTGCACTTTAGCTCGGCACTGGCAAGCATTGTTGCGGCCGTTGAACTGCGTGATGAACTGAAAGATTATCGTAAAACCTTCTTTGACATTACCCGGGATGAAGCTCAACAAAACAACACCGCCGGATTTATTTTTACGTCTCATGACACATCAAGACTGGCCGATTTTATTCGAATTTTAAATACCCATGAAATTGACGTCTATTCGCTCGCTCAGAACCTATCGGCTGACGGCAAATCGTTTACAGCCGGTGAAGCCATGGTAGTACCGATTGAACAGGATTCCTACCGAATGATCCGGTCCATTTTTGATCGTGTTACTGATTTTGATGAACCGAATTTTTCAGATGTAACCGCATGGACTCTCCCACTGGCATATAATCTTGACCACACGTCAATCAGCCGGAACCGGTGGAACAGAGGATTGATGGGAGACCCGGTAACATCAATAGATAGGCAAAAAGATGCTCCCGACCGGGCCACTTACGGATACCTTTTTTCATGGGATGACCACTTAGCCCCGAGGGCACTCTACCGGCTCCTTGACCAAGGCGTGATTACCCGTGCTGCACGGGTTCCGATAGAGGTGGAAACATCCCGCGGGGAAATTTCAGCCGATCGGGGTTCTATCTTCATTCCACTCAGGGGACAAACTATTTCTGAAGATCTTTTATACGATCTCGTCTCCGGAATCACAGAGCAGGAAGAAATTGCTGTACACGCCCTGCACTCCGGAAGCACGCTGAATGAAGGCGCTGATTTTGGAAGCGGCAGGGCTTTTGGTACACTGGAACGCCCCGAAGTACTTCTTTTATTTGATGACGGTATCCAACACTTTGATATGGGACATATCTGGCATCTGCTGGATGTGGATATGGAGATGCCGGTAGTACTGAAGCAAAAGAACCGTATTCAGGAGATTGAATGGAGCCGCTACACACATATCATCCTGCCCGGCGGTTGGGATGTTTCACTGAGTGAATCGGCAACCGACCGACTGAAGCAGTGGATCAGAGAAGAGGGCGGGACGTTTATTGCCCTTGTGCAGGCTGCAGAATGGGCGCAGAAAGAACTGCTCGGCCTGAAGCCTCACACCGATCGCAGAATACAAGGCATTCCCGGTTTACGAATTGACATGGATGAGCTGTCCTCGCACGAATCAGAAGATGTGGTATCCGGTGCAATCTTTGCCGGAGATCTGGACCTCAGCCACCCGCTGGGGTTCGGTTTCCAAAACCGAATGCTGCCCAGCTATCGAAATACATCCATCGTATTGGCTACACCCGATAACCCGGTGGCAACCGTGATACGGTATCACGAAGATCCGATGCTGTCGGGCTATGCATCTGAACGCCGCAGAAGTGAAATCGGCGGTTCACCCATGCTGATTGCAGAACGTTTCGGAGCCGGCTCTATCGTGCTGATGACTGATAATCCCAATTTTCGCGGTGCATGGCCGGGTACCAGCAAACTGCTGATGAACAGTCTCTATTTTTCCAAACTGTTCAATTCCCCACGTAATCCCGACGGCGCAAGAATTCGACGGTAGTAATAAAAATTGATACATCCACAATCCTATAACCCGTTATGACACATCTCAAAAAACTCTGTTTATCCCTTCCCTTTCTCATCCTTCTTGCATCCTGCAACGAGTCAGACAGGGAAGTCATCAGCTATCCCGCAGATCTCTTTTTCGACAGCATTACCTATAGCCTGGGACATAGCGGTGGATTTGCATTTTCAGCAGATGAAACACGCCTGATTATCAGTTCTGATCAAAGCGGGGTGTTTAATGCCTATGCCCTGCATATTGAGAATGGCCGGACAGAGCCTCTGAGTGAATCCGAAAATAATTCGGTGTTTGCCGTTTCCTGGTTCCCGAATGATGACCGTGTTTTGCTGACGGGGGATGTGGGTGGCAATGAACAGAACAGCGTTTTTGTACGGGACATTGATGGCACACTGCATGATCTGCAGCCGCCCGGAGATTATGAAGCAGTCGGTCAGCAATCCGGCCTTCGGTTTGAGGCTTGGCAAAGTGATGGTGAAGCATTTTTTCTCTCATCCACCGAAAGAGATCCTCAGGTAGCAGATATTTACCGCTATGATGCAGGCACCTATGAGCGGGAGATGGTCTTTCAAAATTCACGCGAGCTCCCCTTTCCCACCCGCGGGTTTAATATCAGTCCGGACGGACGCTGGCTCTCACTCGATTTTCATCACACCCGATACGATTTCGATATCTATCTGGCAGATCTTCACAGTGAAAACCGTGAACCTGAATTGATACTCTACAGCGGAGAAGACCGGGAGATACTCCATCGCGGAATCGGATTTACTGCGGACAGTAAAAAATTGGTTTACGGGACAGATAAAGACGGGGATTTTTTACAGGCCTGGACCTACAGTGTTGAAAACGGTGAAACGGAACAGCTCATTGAATCAGATTGGGATATCACCTCTGCACGAACGGGAGTTGACAGCGGGGTTACCTATTCTCCGGATGGTACATATCGTGTGGAGATTATCAATGCCGATTCAGAAAATGAGGTTGCAATTCGCAACCTCGAAAACGGGGAGCCTGTTGACCTCTCCTTTTTGCCGGATGGAATGCTCAGCAGTCCGATGTTTTCGTCCCGAGGCAGCCTGTTGGCCATAGAACTGGAACGCGACACTCGCCCAACCGATATCTACCTTGTGAATCTTGAAGAGAGAACCGGCACAAAACTGACGGAAGCGCTGAATTCTAAAATTGAAGAATCGCACCTGGTGGAAAGTGAAGTAGTTCGGTTCAGCAGCTACGATGGGCTTGAAGTTCCGGGCCTGATCTATCGACCGCACCGGGCGTCAATTGAAAATCCCGTACCGGCAATGGTATGGATACACGGGGGCCCGGGGGCGCAGAGCCGGAAAGGATATAACCCGGTCATCCAATATCTGGTGAACCAGGGATTTGCAATCTACGCGATCAACAACCGCGGCTCAAAAGGATATGGCACAGCATTTCGAATGATGGACAGACGGAGCCATGGTGATGCAGATCTGGGTGATGTAATCGCATCCCGTGAATATCTCGAGAACTTCGACTGGATTGATGAAAATCGCATCGGGGTGATGGGAGCCTCATACGGTGGGTATCTAACGCTCGCGGCCATGACGTTTCACCCTGAAGTGTTTGATGCAGCAATCAGTATCGTCGGTTTTTCCGACTTCATCGGCAATATTCGTGAGGGAGGATGGCGCCTTCCGCGGTTACCTGCAGCTTATGACGAGATGGGTCATCCCGATGACGATGCAGAAAGCCTGCGCAGCCGCTCACCGCTCTTTTTTGCCGATCAGATTCAACGGCCTCTGTTTGTTGCAGCCGGTGCCAACGACGTCCGTGTTCCTGTCGATCAAAATAATCGTATGGTTGAAGCTGCACGTGCCAATAATGTGGATGTGGGCTACCTGCTGTTTGAAGATGAAGGACATGGCTTTCGCAAACGGGTAAATCGTATCACCGCCGCTGAAGCCTATGTAGATTTCCTGAACCGTGTTTTCGATATTTCGGAATGATAGAGAACAGCGTGCTTATGTTATAAGTTTTTATTTAGAAATAACAGGGCTATGATCTTACTCAACCATGAGCCCAAAAAGACGCGAAGCGAAAAGCGAACATAGTGAGCAGGGGAAGGTCATTCATAGTCATGTATAGTTCAGAACGGGATCATATCATCAGACATTCTTATTTTCCTTCAGAAAAAAATGCGTGAATCTTGTAACTGCCACCATAACTTTGTAACGCTTTACTGTATCAACAACCATACTTTTTAGAGCAATGGAAAATCCAACTCATGGCAACACTAAAAAACAGGTTCAATCACGTATAAGGGGGTCTTCATTGTACGAATGTATGAACCCGATGTGTGTTTTATCAGACTGCTTATGAGAGATTTTGCGGACGGGACGCAGATCTTAAGTCTATATCAAGAAAACGAAGAAGAACAGGAAAGACAGGTCAGTATGGCGACTTCAAATGGTGTAATGATGCAGTATTTCCACTGGTATACACCTGATGATGGCAATCTGTGGAAACAATTGGCAAAAAATGCTAAAAACCTGGCTGAAGCCGGTATCACTGCTGTCTGGCTGCCACCGTCCTATAAAGGTGCCGCCGGTGGATTTGATGTTGGGTATGGCGTCTATGATCTCTTTGACCTCGGAGAATTCGACCAAAAAGGTTCTGTTCGTACAAAATACGGTACACGCGAAGAGTACCTGGCCGGCATAAAAGCCGCCCAAGAAGCAGGGATTCAGGTATACGCTGATGTTGTGTTTAATCACAAACTTGGCGCTGATGAAGCTGAAGAGTTTAAAGCCACGCCATTCAATCCCGAAAACAGAAAAGAACCCATTGGAGAATTACAGGAAATTAAGGCCTGGACACATTTTAATTTTCCGGGGCGAAATAATAAATACTCTGAACTTAAGTGGCACTGGTGGCATTTTAACGCAGCTGATTATAACGCCCTCGAAAACGATACAGATGCCATTTACATGTTTGAAGGGAAAGTGTTTGATGAAAGTGTAGACGTGGAGAAGGGAAACTTTGATTACCTGATGGGTTGTAATCTTGATATCAAAAATCCCGATGTTCAAAAAGAGCTGTTTTATTGGGGAGAATGGTTTTTGGAAACAACCGGAGTGGATGGTTTCCGTTTTGATGCCGTAAAGCACGTAAGATCTGATTTTTTTCTTGACTGGCTGGAGCATGTCCGCTATCACACCGGTAAAGATCTGTTTGCCGTTGGCGAGTACTGGTCGGGGGAGAACGAAACTTTAGATCACTTTATCAAAAAAACCGAAGGGAGCATGATGCTTTTTGATGCAAAACTGCATTTTAATTTTGCACGTGCCGGAAAAGAAGGCGAAAACTTTGACCTGCAGACCATTTTTGACAATACACTTGTGAAACATCATCCTGCCCATGCTGTAACATTGGTCAGCAATCACGATACCCAGCCACTGCAATCCCTTGAATCCGTGGTTGAATCATGGTTCAAGCCCTTGGCTTATGCGATGATACTTTTAAGAAAAGATGGATATCCCTGTATTTTTGCAGCCGATTACTATGGAGCAGATTATAAAGATAAAGGCCAGGATGGAGATGAATATGAGATATCGATGGCTTCCCATCAATGGTTAATTGACCAGTTCTTATTTGTTCGAAGAGAATATGCCCACTATGAGCAGTATGATTACTTTGATCATCCAAACTGTATCGGCTGGACCCGCATGGGCAATAAAGGCGAACACGGAGAGCAGCGTGGAATGGCCGTTTTACTGAGTAATAGCGATGAAGGTAGAAAGAATATGGAGACAGGCTCCCCTGATACAACTTATGTTGATATCACGAACCATATAGATAACACGGTAACGACTAACGAGGATGGATGGGGAGAGTTTCGTTGCCAGGCTGGTTCTGTGTCGGTTTGGGTGCCGGAATGAATACTATAATATTTATTCTACCACTAATCTAATGTAACAGTGTTAATGAAATGTGGAGACGGAGGACTGAGGACCGAAGACCGTTTTTCTCCGGAAATCGTATGCAAATAAGAAAATCCCAGTGGACCGGATTTGAATGCCCAAAACAATGTACGGATGCAAAAACATGGCTTAGATAATCCAATTGGATGTATGCTTCCGTCCTTCGTCCTCCGTCTTCGGTCTTTTCACGTACCATGACATTGAAACCGGAACTATCACTTTAACACTGAAAAAAAATAATTATGACAATCAGACAAAAATTAGAAAAGTTAGCTGCTGAGAAAAGCGACCCTTGTGTTACTCTTTCGATGAATACTCACAGAACACATCCTGACAATGAACAGGATATAGTCCAGCTAAAGAATCTTTTGAAGGAAGCCAAAGAAAGAGTTGTTAAGGAATTTGGTAAAAGGCCTGTATCGGATCTTTTGGAGCGATTTTCAGAAGTTGAAAACGAAATAGATGTGAATTATAATCTGGACAGTTTACACGTCTATCTCTCAAATAATACGAAAGAGATCATAAAATCAACCTGGCCGATAAAGGAAACCGGAGTGCATATTTCAGATACGTTTAATATTCACTCTTTGATAAAATCATACAACAGAAGTGAAGAGTATTTTATTCTTTTACTATCGCAAAGCAGTGTAAACCTTTACAATACAATCAATGATGGTATAGTTGAAGAAATTGAGAATGAAGACTTTCCTATTTCAGAAAACAGACAGTACAGCTCTAATCCGGAAAGAGTAAGCGATTCAAAACGCGTTGACGATTTAGTTCGTGAGTATTTAAATAAGGTAGATAAGGCAGTTGTGAAAATGCACAGCGAAACAGGTTTGAACTGTGTTGTAATTTGTACTGAAGACAACTACAGCCGTTTGATGCAGGTTGCCGACAAACCGTCAATATATATTGGATATGCAAGTATTGACTATAATGACACTGAAAAAGATACGATTGCAAAACAAGGCTGGGAGCTAGTTGAGGAACTACAAAAAACCCGCAGAACTGAAGCGATTGAAGAAATAAAAGAAGCCGTTGGACAAGGGGCTGTATTGACCGATCTGCAGGAAATATTTCAAGCATCAATTGATGGGCGCGGCGACCTTTTAATGGTTCATCAGGACTTTTCTCAACCTGTACTCATGACTGGTGAAAGAACATTTGAACGGACAGGTGACAGAACGAAAGAAAATGCCATAGACGATATTACAAGTAACATAGCCTGGGCGGTATTATCAAAAGGCGGGAGAGTGTTTTTTACCGGTCAAGAAGAAATTAAAGAGCTTGGAAATATAGTGCTGAAAACGCGGTACTAAACCACTAATGTCGATATCATTTGATTAGTTAATGGCTATTTAGTGACCTGACGAGGGGTAGTATTTTTATGAATTATTGAAATCCAACACTGTAGTATGCTATCTCTAAGGATACGTATAATGAGTATTAGCTGTACCTGCAGCTGCTCTGATCGTCCGGGTGCTATTATGTATTGAGAAAGCCTGTTTACAAAGATCTTTCCAAGTAAAACTTGTTTGGAAGCCTGTCCCGAATAGAAAGCCGCAGCATCCTACAGCGCCCCTTTTCACGCCCGGCTGGGCTGATGATTCCCCGCTCTTCAGCTGTGACCATAGTGGGCTTCTCTCTAACCGATTACTCCCATAAAATTCGTAGCTTATATATTAGCCTAGGCTGATACTGCTATGCCGAGTGTCTACATACACTGGCTTTGAAGTTCATTATTTATATCTAAACTGGCAGTACAAGCCATTGCCCAAAATTAAAAAAAGGCAGCACCAACAAATGTCAGAGCTGCCTTTTTGGATTTTGTACAATTGAGACTGAACTTATTTCAGATCAAAACGGTCTAGGTTCATCACTTTATCCCAAGCTTTCACGAAGTCGTTGAGAAATTTCTCTTCAGAATCTGAACTACCATACACTT
>CAZXYQ010000088.1:0-12479 GCA_964644975.1 uncultured Rhodohalobacter sp. | reverse complement strand
CCGACGGGTCACACCCTGTTGCTGCTCGACACTACAGGCAGCTACCACAAAGAGATTCTTCGAAATACAAAAATGGATACGGATAAACTTAAAACACCATATATGTATTTGCAGGATCCGGACTATTCCAAGCTGCTGATTGTTGCCCTGCCCGAAACCACACCGATAACGGAAGCTGCAAAACTGCAGGCCGATTTGAGGCGATCAAATATTGAACCGTACGCATGGATAGCCAACCAAAGCATGTCGGCAACGGAAATTTCTGATCCTCTCTTAAGACAGCGTGCTGCAGAGGAGGTTCCACTGCTTGAGGAGATTGAAACCAAACACGCCAAAAAACTCTACACAATTCCGTGGGTCGCTGAAGATCCTGTTTTGGAGTTTTTGATCAAAAAAAGAAAAACAAATACAGCAGGAGTGTAGCAGAAGAATATTTTTTTGAGAATATTCAGAACCGAATTAGATCTGCTTCTGTCATGAAAAGTATCATGGCAGGGGCAGATCTTTTTTATTTGTAGAGTGTGTTCCCAATATCTTGCATATTATTCGTCTGTTCATTTCCAAAGTTTTAGATTAACTTTCCGGTTTTAGGAACGATAAACGAAATACAAAAGAAGCTACCAGTCAGCCACCGTTTTTAACATTTCACCTTCGTATTTTAAGTATGTATCCGGTGATTAAGAACGATCATAAAACCATAATGCAGTAAATACATGGATTCGAGCATCATCACAGAACTGATCGAGCAGCTTCAGCAACCCGGTGAATTAAGCAGTACTGCAAAATCAAAGATGCTTGAAGTCTTGCGTTCCTACGAAGAGAGAAATCTGCGGGATAATCTAATAAAGTCCCTCACTGATATCAGCAAGGGAATGATTTCAACCATTGCCTGGGATGAGCTTTTGAAAGAGAGTTTTATCAAGCTTGGGTCCGGAATCGGTGCAGACAGGATTTGCTATTACGAAAGCGTAAACAGTTCTGATGCAGATGCGCGCGGATATGAGATGAAGGTAGAGTGGAACAGTGACTATGCGGCACTGGAATATGGAAGCAGCCAGTACCAAACTCTCCCTGAACCTTCTTTCTTGAATCTGTTTACAGTCTTGAACAATCGCTATCCGTTTCAATCAATTAGGTCAAATCAGATGGAGGGAAAGCTTAAGGAGTTAATGGATGATGATGGAATAAAGACAATACTGTTGCTCCCAATTCATTTATCTGACGAGCTGTACGGTATAATAAGAATAGATTCTTGCAGATCTGACCGCTACTGGAGCGAAAGGGAAATTTCGCTGTTACAGCCCGTTGTGTTCCAGGTACGAAATCTGTTGGAAAAACGTGATGTTGAGCTTCAAATTCAAAATACATACCGGCAGGCACAAATTGGTATTTGGGAGATAGATGTAGTTAAGGACACGCTAAAATGGTCGCCGGTAACAAGAGAAATATTTGGACTTCAGGATGATCAGCATCCCACGAAAGAGATGGTAGATGAGTTGTTTGCGGATGAAGAGTCAAAAGCGGAACTCATGGAGCTGGTTGAGCGAGCGCTGCAAACAGGTGAGCCTTATGACATGGAATTGCCTATTAAAACGGCAACTGGGGGCGTGAAGTGGATTCGTGATACAGGCCAGGCTGAGTTTAAATACGGCAGATGTGTTCGCCTTTATGGTATTGTTCAGGATATTCACAAACGGAAAATTGCTGAACTTGAGTCGGAAAAAAATAAACAGCTGCTTCAAGCTATTACTCAACAGACGGAAGTAGCCGTTTGGGTGCGCGACATGCAGGGCAAAATTATTTTTGTTAATGATGAGTGGAAACGAATCTTTAATCTCCAAAATAAAGAGTTAAATGAATTCACGGTATATGATCTATTTGAAAAAGAGGAAGCTCAGGAACTGGTGTTATCTGATCAAGAGGTGTTGGTAAATAACCGCCAAATAGTGTTTGAAGAGCAGATTGAGACCGCTAGCGGACCCCGGTACTACATGGTTAATAAATTCCCATTGAAAGGTATTGCCGGGCTGGAAGACGCTGTGGGTGGAATTGGCACGGATATTACTGAAATAAAGCAAACTGAAGAGAAGCTGCAGAAAGCAGAGCAGAAACTGCGCGAGATTGTAGAGCACAGCACAAACCTGTTCTATACGCACAATGTAAATCATGAACTGACCTACCTGAGCCCGCAGTCGATCGACTTTTTAGGGTATAAACCCGAACACGTAAAACGCCGGTGGTCGGAGTTTGTTACCGATCATCCGATTAACACAGAAGGCGCCAAAAGTACTCAAAAGGCGATCGATACCGGAGTAGCACAGCCGCCGTTAGAGCTGCAGCTAAAAAGGGGCGACGGCAAAATTATATGGGTGGAGGTGAATGAGGCACCCATAGTAAAAAACGGTAAGACAATTTCTATCGCCGGGTCGCTCACAAATATAACAGAGCGCAAAAAGGCCCAGGAATCCATCCGTTCTAATCTGAAAGAGAAAGAGACACTCCTTGCCGAAATTCATCATCGGGTTAAAAATAACCTTGCTGTTGTAGCCAGTCTGATGCAGCTACAGGCAATGGAATCAGACAGCCCGGAACTACAGCAAGAGCTTATTGAAAGTGTTCTCAGAATTAAGTCTATGGCGACGATACACGAGCATCTCTATAAGGCTGAAATCTTCTCCAAACTCGATTTCGCCGGAAACCTGAAAACACTTGTCAGGGAGGTAATCGATACGATGCAGTATTCAAGTGATATTTCGCTCAAATTCGAGTGTGAAGAGGTCTATCTGAATATTAACCAGGCCATTCCATGCTCGCTGATTTTGAATGAAGTCATCACGAATATCATTAAACATGCCTTTAAGGAACTGGATAAGGGAGAGATTTCTCTTCAGCTGTTTCAGGATGAAAAGAATATGGTAGCTATTAAGGTGCAGGATAACGGTCGGGGCCTGCCCGAAGGTTTTGATCAGAACGCGCTAACTACACTCGGTATGCAGCTTATCAAAACGTTGAGTACGCAGCTTTCAGCTGACTATCGATATCAATCCCTTAAAAAAGGCACTGAGTTTACTCTTCGTTTTGAACGGCAATAGCTGCAGGCGTAAAAGAGTAATTACCTGAATATGAGTTTACATTCCGTGAAAACGGTAGTAAAAACAGCTCATGTTTCCCGGTTATTTATCCTTAATTTCATGGATGCCACTATTCAGATTCATAAAACACTACATCTCAAAAAAGAGCGAGTTTCCCGAGCGATACAGAAAGCTTTTAAGTGAAAACGTTCGGTTTTACCGCTATTTGAACAGTGATCAAAAAGAGAAGCTTGTTGTTCGAATGAAGGTCTTTATGGGTGAAAAGATCTTTGAAGGTTGCGGCGGTCTGGATCTGACCGATAAAATGCGCGTGGTAATTTCTGCCAACGCCTGTTTGTTGATCCTGGAAGAGCCGTCTGACTACTACCCCGACCTGCAGTCGATCCTGGTTTATCCGAATGATTATGTGGCTCCGGTGTATGAGGAGAATCAGGGCGGTGTTGTAACAGAAGGAAACGAGCGGCGGCAGGGAGAGTCGTGGGATACCGGAAGCGTTGTACTTTCATGGTCTGATATTTTGGAAACCACTCAGTCAAGCTCCAACAATCAAAACCTTGTTGTTCATGAGTTTGCGCATCAGCTGGATCTGCAGTACGGACTTTCAACGGCAATCAGTATAGAGGGAGAAGTATTGAATGAGGGTGATGAGTGGACGGAGGAGCTGGCAAAAACGTATCGCGAGCTTATAAATAACGTGCGTTTTGGGAGAAAAAATGGCGTGCTGGACCTTTATGGCGCCACAAATCCGGCCGAATGTTTTGCGGTGGTGATGGAAGCCTTTATAGAATCACCCCGGGATCTATCAGTTAAACATCCGCGGGTTTACCGCATGCTAAGTGATTTTCTCGGCATGGATCCGGCACGTTGGTAGATTTGAGCAGAACGGTTGTAATGATTAAAAAAAACTTCGTCCATCTGTTTTAGTTTTTTCGCACATCCGAAAGTTAATATTCAGTTAATATTGACTTATACCTCAATGCCTATATTTGCTTTTCCATAGTGAAAGAAAAAGTTTATGACAGGTAATGATGTATGTCCAAAAAACTTAAGGTAAAGCGTTCTCTACTTACTACCTACGCTAACTTTTTGGAGATAATTAAAGAAGAGAGACTTTTTCTGATCATCATTTCCACCTGTTTTTTCATGGCAGGACTCTCTCATCCTTATGCTCATGTTGCGATGTGGTTTGGGTTTATGTTTGCCGGTTATTCCGCAATTGCAAATGATAGTATCCAGACAGTTGGTACGTTTCTCGCCTCTAATGAAGACCGGGACTGGTATGTATTGTGGCTTTTTATAGGTGGAATATTTTTGCTAACGGTAACCTACAGCTGGGTTACCTTTGATGGTGATGTTTCCTACCAGCGCTTAACAACTCCGGCCTTAGCTGAAGCGCCAACAAGTTTTACGTTTCTTCAGATTGCCGCACCCATATTTCTTCTCATTATTACCCGGCTTAGAATGCCGGTTTCGACCACATTTCTAATTTTAAGCTGTTTCTCTGCAGACCTTAACGGTATTCTTGATATGCTGATGAAAAGTCTCGGCGGATACATCACAGCATTTACTGTCGGAATAATCGTTTGGGTAGTAATATCACGTTGGATAAGCAGGAATTTTAAAGGAGAAGCAAAGCCATATTGGCGAATAATTCAGTGGATTACATCCGGTTCATTATGGTCAGTTTGGGTGATGCAGGATATAGCAAATATTGCAGTTTATTTACCTCGAAACCTGAATCTGTATGAATTTGTAGGCTTTGCATCATTTATATTTTTTGGCCTCGGTATTGTATTTTATTTGCGGGGTGATACCATTCAGAAAGTCGTTACTGAAAAATCGCACGTTCGGGATGTTCGGGCGGCAACAATTATAGATTTTATCTATGCACTTCTGCTCTTTTTCTTTAAAGAATTGAGCAATGTGCCCATGAGTACTACTTGGGTGTTTATCGGTCTGCTAGCCGGCCGCGAGCTTGCCATGAGTATTATGGACCAGGCAGGACACGGAAAACCTTTTAGTAAATCGATCAAATTGATTAGGAGAGACGTTGTTTACGCCGGAATCGGATTGATTATTTCGATTATTTTAGCTGTTTCGATCAATCCGGATATCAATCGTGAAGTAATGGAATTATTAGGCTTTTAATGTTGGAATAAGCTGGCTTGGAACATTCAATTAGATATAATTTAAATAGATTAATTAAGACGCTAATGAACTCATTAAAAATAGTACTATCGGTTCTGATAACCGTTTTCCTTTTAACAGCATGTGGCGGAGACGAAGATCGAACACCATCACAGGATAGGGTAAACATTTTGGGGGCCGGCGCCACGTTTCCGGCTCCGCTCATTACAGCCATGGCCGACGAATACAGAGGGCTAACCAACCGAAGAGTAACGGTAAATTACCAGTCGATCGGGTCGGGGGGCGGAATTCGTCAGTTTATGGAGCAGACGGTAATGTTCGGGATGAGCGAGGCGTTTCTTTCAGATGATGTCATTAATAATATCGAAAGCTCAACCGGCGGAAAAGCATTCAATCTGCCGATTACGCTTGCGGATGTGGTTCCTACCTACAATCTGCCCGGAATTGAGAAGGGAATTGTTTTTAGCGGTGATCTGCTGGTAGATATTTATCTCGGAAAGATCACCCGGTGGAATGATCCCAAGATTGCGGAATTGAACCCCGGGCTGGATCTGCCAAATCGATCCATTACCGTTGTGCATCGATCAGACGGATCGGGTACAACCAATGTGTGGACCAGCTTTCTGACCCGCGTTTCGGATGAGTGGAGAGAGAGGGTCGGTTTTGCCACAAGCGTTAACTGGCCTGTAGGAATTGGCGGAAATGGAAATGAAGGAGTTGCGGGCGCTGTGCAAAACACACCTGGTGCCATCGGCTACAACAGTTTATCCTATGCAATCCTGAACAGGATGTCATACGGCTATGTAATAAACAGCTCAGGAAAAATAATTGAGCCGAGCTTTGCCGCGACAACGGAAGCGGCAAATATTGAACTGCCTGAGGATACCCGAATTCTGTTTACAAATACCCCGGCTGAAAACGGGTATCCCATTGCCGGTTTTGCCTGGATGCTTGTTTACGAAAATCTTGATCAAAATAACGCGATAAGCAGTCGCAGACAGGCACAAGAACTCATCGATTTTATTATTTGGAGTATAACAGAGGGTCAGGAGATATCTGAATCACTGGGGTTTGCCAAAATTCCACAAACTGCACTCGATAAAAATATCGCGATGATTCGTCAGATTAAGTGGGAAGGAGAAGGGATCGGTCTTCAAAGGCTCGAAGAAAAAGGGATGATTTAATATAGATCTCCAAATCATATACCTGTGATTTCTAATGCTGGAAAAACGCGTACATATCGAAATTAGCAGCCAAAATTATATTTATGAAGTCTGAAAAACCTGTTGCTGGCGGGGCCGGGGTTATTGAAAAAAAGAGATCGAATATTATCTACCTCTGGCTGGGAGATAAAATATTTTCAACAATAGTTGTTGGATTGGGGATCGCCATTATACTGCTTACCCTGGGAATGGCGTGGGTTCTGTTTGATGAGGGGAGACTTGCACTCGGTGAGTTTGGGTTCTTCGATTTTATTGCGGGCACAACGTGGGATCCCGCCGTTCAGCTGCTGTTTGGGGCATGGCCGTTTATATTTGGAACGATTGTTACCAGTACTCTGGCACTGGCCATCTCTTTCTTTCCCGCCGTGGCGGTTGCCATATTTTCTGCTGAATATGCCGCAGGCTGGCTCTCGGAAATCATAGATAACCTGATTAAGCTGATTGCCGCAATTCCGAGCGTTGTCATCGGAATCTGGGGAATCTTTTTTCTTGCCCCCTGGCTCAGGGAAACGATCTATATGCCGATCACCATGTGGGCTGAAACGAATTATCCCGGCCTGGTACCGATCCTGGGAAACCCGATGGGCTACGGCATGGCAACGGCTACCATCGTACTTGCGCTGATGATTGTCCCATACACTACGGCACTTGCTAAAGACGCCATCAAAGCTGTGCCAAAAGATCAGAGAGAGGCATCCTGGGCACTGGGTTCCACGAGATGGGAAGTGATAAGAATGGCTGTTATACCCTACGCAAGAGGAGGAATTATGGCCGGGGCCATTCTGTCTCTTGGCCGGGCAATTGGTGAAACCATGGCAGTGGCGATGCTCATTGGGAATAAAAACACGCTTCCGTTTTCGGTTTTTGGAGCCGGCGCCACGATGCCATCCGTAATCGTAAACGAGTTTCGTGAAGCTGTTGAAACTCTGCACTTGTCGAGCCTGATGGCGATCGGTTTTGTGCTTTTTTTGATTGCGCTCATCGTCAACCTTACAGCATCATACATTCAGCGTAAGCTCTCAATTGGCGGAGGGCAGGTGGTATGAAAAGTTTAAAAAGACGGCAGTTGCAGGACCGGTTGATGGTTGGGATTCTCGGCTTTATAACCGTGCTTGTGCTGACTCCACTTCTGATCATCATCTTTCATGTTGTTGTAGAAGGGTTCAGTGCACTGAACTACGAATTTTTCACCGAAGAACTTGGATCCCCCGCGCGGGCTATCCAGGGCCAGCCAACCGGTCTTGTGCATACGATACTGGGAACCATTGTTGTTGATGCTCTTGCCCTCATCATAGCTATTCCCATAGGAATTGGGGCTGGTATGATGCTATCTGAATATCCCGAACACGCTCTCAATCCCAGCCTGCGAATCATGAATGATACGCTTAACGGAATGCCGGCAATTTTGAAGGGTCTGTTTGCTTTTGTGCTGATTGTGAAGCCGATGGGCACCTTCTCAGGATTAGCGGGTGGAGTTGCCCTCAGTTTTGTAATGATCCCGATTATTGCCCGTACAACTGAAAGTGCCCTGCAGTCCATCCCGTGGACGATCCGCGAGGTTGGGCTTGCGCTTGGGCTTCCGCGCTGGCGGGTGGTGCTCTCCACCATCGTGCCGGCCGCAAAAACAGGGTTGGTTACCGGAGTTCTGCTTGCGTTTGCTCGTGCCGCCGGTGAAGCGGCACCTCTGCTCTTTACATCGTTTGGTGACAACTATCTTCCCAACAGTTTTCTTGGATTCATCTTCAGCCCTGTGGATACTCTGCCGCAGCGGCTCTACAGCCTGGCAATTAGCCCGTATGAGCAGTGGCACAGTATGGGGTGGGCCGCCGCCATTGTGCTTCTGGTTATGGTAATAAGCACGTTTGCATTTGCGCGGTTCCTTACCCGGGATAAGCTAAAATATTGATGGAAGCCAACCCATGAAAACATTAAAAGCCGAGCCACGGTTATCTAATTTAAATCGATTTTATTTTTATCCGCTATGAGCATTAAACTGGAGACAAAAAATCTAAGCGTAAAATATGGCGACGTATACGGTGTGAAAGATATTTCGCTTTCCATGGAGGATCATTCGGTAACCGCATTGATTGGCCCCTCCGGTTGTGGTAAAACCACCTATTTGCGTGCATTAAATAGAATGCACGACCTCACCAGAGAGGCAAAAGTGGAGGGTCAGGTTCTGTTTGAAAACAAAAATATTTACGATGAGGATGTGAACCCTGTAAACGTGCGGCGAAAAATAGGGATGGTCTTTCAGAAGCCGACACCATTTCCAACTATGTCGATCTTCGATAATGTTGTAGCAGGCCTTAAGCTGGTTGGCATCAATGACAAAACGGTTCTGAATGAGGTGTGCGAAAAAGCCTTAACGCAGGCTGCACTCTTCAAGGAAGTTAAAGACAGGCTGAATACAGCTGCCGTAAGCCTTTCGGGTGGACAGCAGCAGCGGCTTTCCATTGCGCGAGCACTTGCTGTAGAGCCGGAAATATTGCTTATGGATGAACCCACAAGCTCACTTGATCCTCAGGCAACACAGCGAATTGAAGAGCTAATACAAGTTTTGAAAGATGACGTGACAATTGTAATTATTACTCACAACATGCAGCAAGCGGCCCGGGTGTCAGACAGAACAGCTTTTTTCTATGTGGGAGACCTAATTGAAGTAGGGGAAACACAAGGTCTTTTCACCACCCCAAAAAAAAAGCAAACTGAAGATTATA
The DNA here is from genome assembly GCA_964644975.1 of uncultured Rhodohalobacter sp. Lineage (GTDB taxonomy): Bacteria > Bacteroidota > Rhodothermia > Balneolales > Balneolaceae > SW132. Next base: position 3,296 of record CAZXYQ010000088.1, on the reverse strand, counting down.
TTACAGGACGGTTTGGGTAGAATCTATTCTAAGCTATTTGTTAAAAAACGGAATAAATAAATCAGGGAACTATGACAACGACCATACAGGAAAATTTAAAAGAACTTCAGAAAAAAGTAACGGAGATGTCGGATATGGTCATTGTTGCGGTAGACCATTCCATTGAGGCTTTAGTGAATAAAGACATCGAAAAGGCGAACAGTGTTCGCAAGAACGATAAGCACATTAACAACATCCGATGGGAGATTGAAGAAAAATGCATCGCTCTTATTGCAACGCAGCAGCCTGTAGCGTCCGATTTAAGGGAGCTGGTATCCATGCTTTATATCATAACAGAGCTTGAGCGCATTGGGGATTATGCATCGGGAATATCCAAGCTTACGGTAAAAATTGGTCAGGATGAACACGTAAAACCGCTGATCGATATTCCCCGAATGAAAGATCATGCGCTGCGGATGATTCAAGGATGTACGAAAGCGTATATCAATAAGGATGAGGAGATGGCGAGAAAGATTCATAGTGATGACGATGACATTGATGATTTGTACAGACAGATCAACAGGGAATTGATCGGCTTCATGATTGAAAAACCATCAACCATCACACAGTGTACCTATCTTGTTTGGATTGCTCACAATATAGAACGGATGGGCGATCGGGTCACAAATATTTGTGAACGTATCATCTACCTGGCCTCCGGAGAGAGAGCCGATGATTTAAAGTAGGAGCGGTGTATTCCGCGCGATTACTCCGTGTTAAAAATCAATACCCTGCATATTTTCGCGAAGCACGCTAATTTAATCGCTGAGTACCGCTGATGTTCTACTGTTCAAAAGGTGCATTTTAGCGTAACTCTACCGATGTACTTTGCGCTCATTTTTTGAACACGCAGTGAAAATCTGCGAGAACATAAAACTCGACAATATTACCTGAATTGATTACAATATTTTGGGCAGGTGTGGTTGAATCTATTTACCGTGAACAACTCACCCGATTTTTTGAATAACTATATTAGAGTCTTTTTACTTTACAACCTGAGTTCGATTGTTAAATCATGAGCCTAAAAGTTCCCCTTAATAAAGGGGAATTGAGGGGGATGTTCTTCAGATCCATGGAAAAAACCAATGGACACCCCTCTATATCTCCCCTGACAGTGCTTTCCTGGTCCCGGCCTGTCCCGAGCTTTGACTCGGGGGTGTATTACCCCGGGGAGGGGAGACTTTATACTGTAATAATGGAATTATTTATTAATCGAACTGAGGTTTACAGTATTAGGCCTGTTAATCTTAGGTGCGGTTCGTTACTTTTTGCACTCCTTTCGTCAATATTTTAGCATAAATCCGAACACGTTCACTACGTAAAATCATTAAGCCGGCAGGTTCTTACTATTCATAAGAAATTGTATATTCAGTGCCTTGTGTATTGATGAATTGCTAATAAAATGTTAACTCACTGTTAACGGCTGAATGAATTACACTTTTTTTGATTTTCTACAGTTGGTGGGCTCGCTCGGGATTTTCATCTATGGAATGAAAATTTTCAGTGATGGCTTGCAAAAAGTTGCGGGTGGTAAACTCAGGGCAATCCTGAAAGGAATGACTACCACAAGGTTGAGAGGGATTATTACAGGATTTGGAGCCACCACGGTAACCCAATCTTCCACAACGACAACAGTGATGGTGGTGAGTTTTGTGAATGCCGGCCTCATTACCTTCGTGGAATCTACCGGGGTGATTATGGGAGCCAATATTGGTACCACAGTCACCGCATGGATGGTCTCTATATTTGGATTTAAGATGGAGATCACGCCGATCGCCATCATGCTGATTGGTATTTTTTTCCCATTTATGTTTGTCGGAAAAGAGAAGCTTCGAAGCCTTGCCGAGGCGATGATTGGGTTTGGTATCCTGTTTATAGGTCTTGAATTTATTAAGAACGCAGTTCCCAATATAGATGACAATCCTGAAATTTTTATGTTTCTGGATGGATTCACAGAGTTCGGTTTTCTCTCCATTCTCATTTTTGTAATGGCAGGTACGGTACTTACACTCCTCACCCAGTCATCCTCAGCGGCAACAGCCATTACGCTCGTAATGCTTTTCCAGGGGTGGATCGATTTTCCAATCGCCGCGGCTATGATCCTGGGTGAAAATATAGGTACCACGGTTACGGCAAATATCGCTGCCATCATCGGAAATGTGCATGCAAAGAGAGCGGCACGATTTCACTTAGTGTTTAATCTGTTTGGGGTAGTATGGATGCTGATTCTGCTGCAGCCGTTTCTTGTCGGTATCGATAATATCATGAGCTTTTTTGCTCCGGAAGCAGGATCGGTTTTTGAAGCTGCGGATGAAATTGGCCGGGCAAACGCAACGCTCGCTCTATCGCTTTTTCATACCACATTTAATGTTATCAATGTAATGCTGCTGTTCGCTTTTGTGCCCCGGATTATCCGGTTTGTCGAGAAGTTTCAGACAGATGATAAATCATCCGATAATAAATTCAGGCTACAGTATATCTCTTCCGGCATGATGTCATCACCGGAGATGTCGATTGAGCAGGCTCGTAAGGAGATTGAGCTTTTTGCCAAACTCATTGAAAAAATGCACTTTAGCTTCCAGGGGCTCTTTTTTAGGAAGCAGAAAAAGCACGAGAAGTTCCTGAAAAAGATCAAAAAACGCGAGCAGATTACGGATAATATCGAGCTGGAAATTGCGGAATATCTAACACGAATATCGAGTTTCAATCTCTCCGACAGCGCTACCCGACAGATTCGCGCTATGCACAGTATAATCAACGATCTTGAGCGAATAGGGGACATTTACTTCCAGATGTCTAAAACGTTTGAACAGATGCAAAACGAAGATATTGACTTGCCAAAAGATGCTGCTAAAGAGATTGGTGAAATGCTTGATCTGCTTCACGGCGCAATACGCCACGTACGTCGCAATTTGGATAATCAGAATGGGGATTTTGATCTCGATAAGGCGATTAGCATAGAGAAGAAAGTAAATGAAAAGCGCGACGAATTGATGGATCAGCACTATGAGCGGCTTGAGAAGAAAGCGTACTCAAACAAAGCCGGGTTTATCTATCTGGACTATATGAACCGCATGGAAAAAATTGGCGATCACCTGTTTAACGTCAGCGAAGCTCTAGCCGGCCGTAAGGTGAAATCAGCCTACTCCAAAGTGATGAAAGAGCGGGACTAAAGCCGTTATTGGTTATTTGGTGTTGAAGAGAGATTTTTTAGTAAAGTTAAAATCAAATGGAATGGCACTAGTGTGGTGTCAACG
>CAZXYQ010000087.1:0-12654 GCA_964644975.1 uncultured Rhodohalobacter sp. | reverse complement strand
CCCCTGTAGTGTGAGTGAGGTGTTTAAACCGGATTATTCGAAAATTTAATTGTATTATTTTTTAATGCATCGAAAACGTTGATCTTATTTAAAATAGGCGGTGGATCAATTTTGAGCAATAATGGCGTGCTGCGAAATTTACCGGGTTAAGCTTATATCGAAGGGATCACTTTGCGGCTGGAGTAAACGAGATTGTTTCTATAAAGCATTTTGACCTTAAGAATCAGGACTGAAAATTTACCGAGTGACGTTCAAAAGATAGGTGGCCGGATCATTAATACCATTATCTCAAAGCAGTCGGCCATTGCAATTTCCTCTGCGCATGTTTCCCGGGTATTCCCCCCTGAGAGCAGAGATTCATACGTGACGCATATTGAGGGGTTTACAAATGTCAGTGCAAACGTAAAAACCTACAGACGAACTATGCCACCACCCGTTGGTTTGGGTACTATCGATTACCCTGATTCTTTCAGGAAAAGATCAAGAATATCAGTGGGTATGATAGAATTTTGGCTATTATTTAGCGACGTACCCGGAAATGTGGGGAAATTTCCCCAACCAATCACCTACTCCGGCTGTTTAAATAGGATTTTCAAAGATTCTTACAAAAGCCGGCTAAGTAAAGATGAGCTGTCCCAACTTTTTTGATGAATAATTAAACCAAACGCCAGGCACCTCTGTGCACAGTGGCGCCTTAATTTAGCTTCCGGTCTTCTCTTTGCTACTTGAATGAGAATTGAACATAAATCCGCGTTTTCGGATGGTTTCGATATATTCATATTCAGAATGCTCACGTATTTTCTTACGTAAATAGCTGATATAAACGTTAATGTAGTTTGTTTGCGTATCGAAGTGGATGTCCCACACATTTTGAGCCAGCTCTTCCTGCGATATCACCTTATCGCGGTTTTTCATAAAATATACGAGCAGATTGAACTCGTTATTTGTGAGCGGTACATTTATCCCCTGAATCTTCATCTCCCTGTTTATCAGGTCGACCTTCACATCGCCGCACGACAGCTCTTTTTCGAGCTCTTTGGAGCTTCTGCGCGCAATTGCATCAATCCGTGCCATCAGTTCTTCGCTGTTGAACGGCTTTGTCAGATAATCATCAGCACCAACATTCAGCACTTTAATTTTCACATCCGTTTCGTGCTCGGCAGAGAGTACCAGTACGGGAGTAACGATACCCTGCTCACGAATTTTAGCGCAAACATCGAAGCCGTTACCGTCCGGCAGCCTCAGGTCAAGCACTATCATATCAAACTTATCTGAGAATGCAAGTCTTTCACCCTCCTCAGCCGTTTCAGCAATAGAGACAGTGTTGCCTTTATGTTCGAGAATTGCCTTTACCAACGTGCGAACCGTCGGGTCGTCTTCGACGACAAGGATACTCATTGGTTTTTTATCTTCTGTAGATGCAGCCATAAGGATTTTTCAAATGAAGGAATTATTAAACTTTACTAATGTAAAAAAAATTTAATCAAATAGTTAACTTTGACTGAAAGTATAGCCTTTGTTATTCAGCCAATCCAAAATTATTTCTATACCGGACTGGGAAAATATATGTGATTCTTCGATTTCCGAAAATCTGGCATCTATCCCCTTTTCCCTCAAAATCCTCATTTCGTTCTTCTGAGGTTCAGGTTCTACTCTCTTATCGTCAATTCCGTGTAAAGCTAAAATATTTTGATGAGAAATTTTTTCATAATCTCCAATTAGAAGTTCAGATTTGAACCTCGCACCGTAAATGATTAGCTCATTTACCTGCCCGGGGTTATGAATAGCATGATATCCGGAAAGGTATCCCCCCATCGAAAAACCGATAATACAGATCCTGTTTATATCTACTATTTTTTTTACTCGTGAGATAATATCCCTTACGAATCTCGAAGCCTGGTCCAGTGAGCTTCTGAATTGACTTTGATCTCCGTCGTAAAGATACCAGGCCCGCCCCCATTCGTCTACTTTCTTCTTTCTTGAGCGATCATAAATCGGATAGGGTGCCTGAATATATAGATGATACCCATTCACGGATAGCATCGGTTGGGTATCCTGCTGAAACGTAGTGATGTTTTGAGAAAATCCGTGAAGATAGACCAACATCGGTTTTTGAATCCCTTTTTCCCCCGTTTCAAACAGCTGATAAGGTACTTGTAGTTTAAAATCTGTCTTACCGGATAAGAGCAACTCTGCTTCAGTATGATTCGCCATAAGGATAGTCTGTTTTTTTATAGATCACTTCATTAAGGTATAACCCGCAGGGAGGGGCAGAATGTGCTTTTTGTTCTGCATCGTTGTCCGTAAGAAGAGTTAAAAACCTGGCTTTATCCGCTTTTCCCGATGCGGTCTTAATCATACTCCCCACCAGCCGGCGAACCATGTGCCGAAGAAACCGATTGCCTTCGATAGTAAAGATCAGTATTGCATCCTTCTCAATCCATTCACTGTTTGAAATTGTGCATATCGTTGTAAGATGTACATCATCCGGCGGAATACAAAAGTTTTTGAAGTCATGTTTCCCGACAATAAGAGATGAAAGTTCAGAAAGGATTTTTATGTCCGGTGAATAACCGCTGTACCATGCCCGTTCTCTCATGAGCGGTGACTTGCGCGCAATGTGCTGATAAGAGTAGCGCCGGGAAACTGCGTGGAAACGGGAATGGAAATCGTGATCTGTTTTTTCAGCATCAATCAGTGCCACATCCGATGGCAGCAATCCTTTCATTGCATGTAGCAGTCTGTTTCTTGAAGCTGATACCGGCAGATCTGCGTGACCAACCTGGGCCCTCGCATGAACCCCTGCATCGGTTCGCCCCTGTCCCACAACATCGATGTTTGTTTGAAAGAGTGTGGAGAACGCACGCTCTACTTCGCCTTCAACCGTTCTTTGATCAGGTTGTATCTGCCATCCGCTGAAGTCTCTGCCATCGTATTCAAAGGTAAGCTTCCATCGATTCATCTTAAAACCTGAAGGTCAGGCTGGCAACAACTCCACTGCTACCCGTTCCTGTAGTCTGAACGGGTGCAAACACAAGGTCAGGGCCTGACGACATATCCCTGGCTCTTCTGTAGGCGCTTATGGCGCTCACAACCCTATTTACAACCAGAAGGGCACCTATTGCAGGCAGCTGATTTCTTGCGTTGTCGCTGTTCTCTCTCAATTCCCTGTACTGCTGCCGATCTGCCGTGCTGTTCCAATGCCACCTGTTTTCGGGTGTATCAGGCAATACCTGGTTCCAGTTCCGGCTTCGCAGCTGAAAATCGTTGTATTCACTCAATGTATTGTACTGACTAATGGCGAGTTGAAAAGAACGGGAGCGATTTTCAATAGATACTCCGGATCTAAGATTAGCAAATGTGATATACTGATCTTCAAGATTTCCGGCCCTGATATTCAGCCCGAAATATGATCCTAACAAAACGATGTCGGCACTTAAATGAACCTGACCCCGCGTCCAATTGTCAGAATCGTTGTAGTAGTGCCCCCAGCCCGGAACAGCAAGAGACCTCAGGAATGATACACGCGGATCAGGTTGACTTTGAGCTTTTACCGGGGCCCATATAAGCAACAGAGCAAACAAGGGCAGAAAAAAGAGTAATAAAGTGCGTTTCGTTTTCTTCAAACTCAGTATGAGTGGTTGTTGATCTTTGCAATACAAAAAGATGTTACGATTTTAAATACTCTTCTTCATCCTCTTCATCTTCATGCATATCCTGGGCTTTTTTCTCCCGTGACCAGTGCCTGAGGATTGAAATTGTAAAACCGCCCATCAGCAGAAACGTACCCAGCCAAACTACTGAAACAAACGGCTTGATTTCTGCAACTACCAGGATCCAGTCCTCTTCAAAGTCTTCGGTTGCCCCTGTTACTGTCAGCTCTATAGATTCACTTTCGGGCATCAGTCTGGAAAATTCTATTTCCATTTCCCACGGATCAATCGACAATCCGGGTGAATATGTAAAGCTTCTGCCCTCTTCGGTGTAGACCGCAAAAAGGGGCTCCACTTCGTAAGCCCTGCCGGATGAAAGATGCTCAACACGAATGAGTGAACGGATTCCTACCTGTGTATTTTCAGGCAAGTGCTCTTCGGAGGCGGGCCTGAAATCTACAAAAGAGAGCGAAAAATCTCCGGCTTCTATTGTTTCACCTCGGGCAAGTTCAATTTTCTGAATCTCCTCGGATTGATCTGTTTCACCTCCGGCAACAGGCATCATCTGATTTTGTCGTTCAACCCGCTTATTTTCACGGTCTACATACCGGCTTCCTGCAACATAAAAATAGATATCACTGAAAAGCCCGGTTCGCACATGAGGGTCTACAGACCACTCAATATTATCGCGGGTTGAGGTGGTTAACATCGGATAGACTTCAGGATCCATGTAGAAGCTGCTGCCGCCATCTACCGGCTCAAACTTCACTCTATAGGACTGTTGTCCCAGCCGAGGGGAGTCAGAAAGTTCATACCCTTCGTAGGTAACCATCCACCGTTCATTTATTAACTTTGGCCTGTCCAGTTCAAGCTCAAACATCTCCACAGGCTGGGTAACCGGGAAACCCTCCTCATCAAAAACATCACCCTGCGCTATTCTGGCATTATAATCGGACGCGCGCTGATCCAGAAGTGGCTCGGTATAAACCGATGAGGCGATAATCCCAAGAAGCAGCACCCCAAAACCAATATGATTCAGAGCTCCGCCAATTAGTTTTGGCTTGCGCTTCAGCAGATCAAACATAACCGCACCGTTACCAAATACTGCAAACCACGCTGCGAAAATAAATACCATGTAGTAAATATTGCGAACATCACCGAGAACGATAGACAATACAGAGGCGATGGAGGTGAGCAGAAGCGGCACAACCATTACACCGGCCAAAGACTCCCACGTATATTTTTTCCAAAACAGGTGCTGCCCGATCACCGTTAAGAACGCCATGATAATGGCAATTGGCATACTCCAGTCGTTATAGAACGAGATTTCAGGGGGGGTAGGATTATCCACAAAAAAGCGTCCGATAACCGGCGAACTGGTTCCGAATATAATGACGAGCCCAAGAATCAACAGAAGCATGGAACCGGTAAACGTCATGAACTCACGGCTCAGAATAGTAGATTCTTTTTCGGGACTTGGAATATCTTTATATCTGTAGAGGTAAAATCCAATACCCATGGCGGCCATCACTACGATGAAGAGCAAAAGCTGCCCGTAGAGCCCCAGGTCTACAAAACTGTGAACCGACTGCTCTCCCAGAACACCCGACCTTGTCAGGAAAGTCTGATAAACAATTCCCACGTACGCAAGTATCGCAAGAAAAATTGCGGCTTTGTGTGCTCGCGAACTTTTTCGCTGAATAATCATGGCGTGAATTCCGGCTGTTCCTATGATCCATGGAACAAGCGAAGCATTTTCAACGGGATCCCAAGCCCAGTAACCGCCGAACGAAAGCGTTTCATATGCCCAGTATCCGCCAAGAAAAATTGCGGTGAGCAGGCTCAGATTGGCTGCAAGTGTCCAGGGCAGCGCAGGCCTGATCCAGTCGTGATAGGTTTTGGTCCAGAGTGATGCGATAGCAAATGCAAACGGTACCGTCATCATAGCGAAGCCTACAAATATGATGGGAGGATGAATCATCATCCATGGACTTTTCAGCAGATCGTTTAATCCGGAGCCGTCAGCGGGAACAAAATCAGGATTGGCCTGAATAAACGGAGCATTTGGCATCTCCATCGCAATGGTTCTGAAGGGAGAAGCTCCAATACTTATCCCAAAAATATTCCAACCGGCCACCATCGAGAGAAGAAAAACCTGCGTAAGTGCCATAACGGCCATCACCGGTGCTTTGTAAGGCGGGCGGGTCCATTTTATTAACCCAAGCCCAACTACAAATGAGCAGAGAATCCATAGCATGAAACTACCCTCCTGTCCGCCGTAGAAGGCCGAAAACAGGTATTGTGTTTCAAGATCAAGGCTGGTGTAATTCCAGACGTAGTAATATTGAAACTGATGAGTCATAATCAGGTAAATCAAGATGCCTGATGATATGAGTAATGTGGTTCCTTTTAGCCCCCACAGCCAATCAGAAATACGCTCAATTTTTTTATCATTTTTATAAGCTGCAACCGAATAAGCTGCCAGAGCGGCGATGGATGCAATAAATGACGCTGCAAGAAAAATATATCCAATGGTACCTATCATAACTTCTAAACTTATTCAGCACGTGTAAATTCTATTTCACTGGCATCGTTGTATTTCGACGGGCACTTCATTAGCATATCGTTTGCAAAGAAAGTATTGTCGCGCATTTCACCAATAACTACAAGCTGTGTGGCCTGTTCAAAATTATTGGGTTTCGGACGTGGGTAAACAACACGACGCACGTTGCCATCCTGATCTTTCATATGAAATGTGAAACGCATTGATTCGCGCGAAAAGCCCCAATCCTGCGAATCGTCCCATGTGCCAATAACATGGGATGAAGGTCTATTTTCTGCTTGTTCAAAATTCACATAAGAGTCTATACTGTTGCCAAAATTGTACATCAAAAGGGATGTAAACAGTACAATAGAGCCGATTCCCAGGTAAAGTTTAATATTCATTATTCCGTATCTTCGTGTAATGTTTTTTCAAGTTTGGATACTTTTTTATCTACCCTAATGATAAAAAACAGAAGGACAAACCAGATGATTAAGCTCACGCCAAGTACGACAAATATCAGGTCGTTTGAACTCATAAACTGCACAAACATCGATGTTTCCTCTCCCGATTCGACCCCTGCCCATCGATCCGAATAGCTCGACATGAGTGTGTCAACGGATGATTCCTGTAAATCTTTTGCCCATTCAATATTCATGCGGATAGACTGCTTTGTTTAACTTTTTTATACCTGTTTAGTATATCCATAATCCATATTGAGAGCCCTATAAACCCGATAACTGCCGGGTAAAAAATAAGCCGGAGTTCAGGAGCCGTCATATCACTAAATGCCGGGTTCCCGTCTGCGCCCGGATGAAGGCTTGGTAGCTGACGTGGAATTATATAAAGTAAAAATGGTACGGTTGTAACCCCAAATATATTGTACACAGCTGAAATTTTCGCTCGTTTTACGTCATTATTAAATGCGGATCTCAGAATAAAATAGGCTACAAAAATGAGCATAGACAACGCTGACAAATTCATTCGGGGCTCAGCAAAGGTCCACCAGGTTCCCCATGTAAATCGCGCCCAAAGAGCGCCGGTTAACAGACCGCATATCCCAAACATCAACCCCACTGCCGTTGCTGTTTCAGCTTTTCGGTCCCATCGCAAATCTTCGCTGTTTAAATATCGCACGCTATAAACAAAAGCCATTGCAAACGCCACCATCATGGTAAACCACATGGGTACGTGAAGAAACAGATTACGAGCCGTTTCTTCCAGAATTGGAATTTGTGGAATTGAGATTAAAAAGCCGGCTGTAATAACCAAAGTCATCCAAACCGCAACGATGTACTTCCAAACTTGCAAAGCAGAGTGTTTTGTGATAATTGTTAGCTGACAAATATACTTAAAATGAATCTAAAATGTGTGAATTCGATGTGAATGTTAGCAGGTATTTCGCACGGGAATTGTCGGGTTCATTCAGCCGCATCGATTAACTTCAAGCCACGTATAAACATCCTGCATTTTAACCGCGGCAGAAAAGCATCGAATATTTTCAGTTTTATTTGGGCTTGAGCCTGATTCCACATTGAAACGGTTATTTTTATGACTTCTTATACCATTTCTGAAATCAAAATTTTGTTTTTCACTCTCATCCTTGTTAACCTCAGCTCTGAGTTTAATAGCAAACGCCCATACTTCATCTTCATAATGAAGTTGGGTTGATTTTTTTGGTCTATCAGCCCTGAAATAGTGGGGTTGTAGGTAAACGAAAACATAGCATTACAATCTCTATGAGAAAATCTATGGAGAGATGATCGAACTAAGGGTAAAAAACCATCAAGCGTTCCGGCCAGTCCCAAGGGTACTCCTCCGGGGGAAGTCACAAATACACGAAGGTTTCACGAAGACTTGTGATCTGAAATTTATAAACTTCGTTGCACTTCGCGTCCTGGTGCCTTCATGGTAATACAATTCCCTATATTTTAAGATTCTAAATTTCTTTCAAAGATTGTCAAAGCATATTTTTATAGCTCTGATAAAAAATTACACATAACCTCGATTTTTGGGGTCTGCAGAACCATTATTTTTAACACAAATACTCAAGGCACAGATATATGGCTTTAATGATTTCAGTATCCGGTATTCGCGGAATATTCGGCACTCATCTCACACCTGAAAATATTGTTCGGTTTACAGCCGCTTACGGCACCTGGCTCAACGGCGGAACGGTTGTGGTAGGAAGAGATTCGCGGGTAACCGGACAGGTCTGTGAAGATATCGTTTGTGCAACCCTCCAGAGTGTTGGCTGCGATGTGGTGAAAGTGGGAATTGTACCCACTCCTACCGTAGCGATGGGTGTACTGAAGCATGCTGCGCAGGGCGGTCTCATTATAACCGCAAGCCATAATCCTGAGCAGTGGAACGCGCTAAAAATGCTGAATGAGAAGAGTGAGTTTCTCGATCCTGAACAAGGTGAGAAAGTGATCGAATTTGCTGAAAAAGGTGAGTTTAATTACGTCTCTTTCGATAAGATTGGGCGTATTATTGAAGATAGTGAATTGATCACCCACCACATCCAGGAGATCCTGAAACTCCCCTACATTGATGCTGATGTTATTAAAAAACGTAATTTTACTGTAGCGGTTGATGCCGTGAACGGAGCAGGATCACACGCACTGCCGCAACTTCTGGAGGCGCTCGGTGTTAAAGTACATAAACTACACTGCGAACCGACCGGTATTTTTCCCCACAACCCGGAGCCTCTGCCTGAACACCTCGAAGAAATTTGTGCGTTCGTAAATAAAAACAGCTGTGATCTTGGAGTCGTCACCGACCCTGATGGCGATCGCCTGGCGCTGGTTGATGAAAACGGATCTCTGTTTGGTGAAGAGTATACCCAGGTGGCAGCATTCGATTTTATGCTGGAAAAAAAACCGGGTGATACAGCAACAAATCTCTCATCATCCCGTGCGGCTGATGATATTTCCAGAAAATATGGCCAAACCTGTCACCGTGCATCCGTGGGCGAGATTAACGTCGTTAAAGTGATGCAGGAGATGGGAGCTGTTATCAGCGGAGAGGGAAACGGTGGGGTGATCAACCCGGATCTGCATTCCGGAAGAGATGCGCTGGTTGGCACGGCTATGATACTTCAGCTTCTTGCTGAGCGAGAGTTAAAAGCATCAGACTACCGAAAATCGCTGCCCCATTATGAAATGATGAAGCAGAAAATTCAGCTCGCCGACCTGGGAATGGATGCTGATGAACTATTGAAAAAAGTTGCGACAACATTCAAAAACGAAAACATCAACACCCTCGATGGTGTAAAGATTGATTTTAGTGAGGGATGGGTTCACTTCAGAAAATCAAATACGGAGCCAATTGTGCGGGTGTACAGCGAAGGCCCTACTAAAAAACAGGCCAAACAACTGGCCGACAAAGTACTTAATGTGATTCGGTAAATCGAATGGGGTGAGTACTTGCCTGATAATCAGGCAGGCTTCAGAAATTGGAGACTCAGGTTTTTCTCAAAATCAGGGTAGATAATTCCCTTTTCGGTAATAATAGCCGCAATATGACTGTGGGGCGTTACATCGAATGCAGGATTAAAAACTTCAATATCATCCGGAGCCGTTTTTGAATTTCCGACCTGCGTTACTTCACTGCCTCCTCTCTGCTCAATTTCAATCTGGGCACCTGTGGCTAGATTCATGTCTATTGTGGAGTAGGGAGCCGCAACATAAAAGGGGATATTATGAGCCTTCGCAAGAACGGATAGACTGTATGATCCGATTTTGTTGGCCGTGTCTCCGTTGGCGGTGATTCTGTCAGCTCCAATAATCACCAGGTCCACGAGATTTTGCTGCATTAGAAAGCCGGCTGCAGAATCGATATTCAGTGAGAATGGTATTCCGGCTTTTTGAAGCTCCCAGGTGGTCAGCCGTGCTCCCTGCAGAAGCGGGCGTGTCTCATCCACCCACACCTGCTTCACCTTTCCCTGCTGGTGGGCGTGATAAATCACCGAAAATGCAGTGCCATACTGCCCTGTTGCCAAACCGCCCGTATTGCAGTGGGTCAAAATTCGCGCCCCGTCCGGTATCAGCTCCTGACCATGTTCCCCAATTTGCTTGCAGAGCTGCCGGTCTTCATCATGAATTTCAACAGCCGTGTGAAGAATTAAATCTTTTAGCTCTGAAACCGGTAATTCCTTCTTTTCGGTCAGGGTTTCAAGAATATGATTCAGTGCCCACGATAGATTCACGGCTGTGGGACGAGAGGAGTTCAGATAGTCCGCAGCTTTTTTTGATTCGGTCATAAACTCATCAAACCGATCTGTTTTAACCTCGCGTATAGCGAGATACAAACCATACGCCCCGGTAATTCCAATTGCAGGAGCTCCCCGAACTTTCAATGCCCGTATCGCCTTCCAAACTTCTTCCACTGTATCCAGACCGATATACTCTTCATTTCCTGGAAGCTTGGTTTGATCGATGATCGTAAGCTGATCATCCTTCCATTGGATCGATTGGTAAAGTTGGTTTTCAGACTGCATCACTTATTTCTTTTGGTAAAGTTCAGATTAAAATGGTGCTTAAGATGATTTTAATATCGATTAGAATCAAGACTTTGAAGCGTTCTTTAAATCGCTACTCGTTTTTTTAAAAAAACTATTATTTATAGGTATTCATTTAACGCGAAGTGATTACGACGTAACGTAAACCGAATCTGTTCTCTACTCCTTGCTCTCTATACGCTTCAGCGTTTCAGAAATCTCTTTCAATAGCGGCTCAAGGGGATGACCGGGGTCGTCCGGGCTGCTGAAATCAGATGATCGATTGTACGTCACCTCATCGCGCTGATCCATCACTTTCTTGCGAAATTCCGAGGAGTCGACGATGCCGGTCAGTTTCATGTCTACTGCATTAGCCGCACTCTGTCCGGCAGTTTCAATCAGAAGTGAACTCAGGCCAAAATACCGCAGAACAGGACCCTCTTTAAATGCGAGATCCTGTATTTTATCAAGCGGAATTGTTCGCTCGGTTGTAAACATAACGCCTTTCTTAAAGTGAAGTGCCCTTGTTGTGAGCTCACATTGCAGGCTGTCGAAGTACCGGTTCAGATAGTAGCGTCCGACAATCAGCCATACCGGAATGAGTAGTATTCCCACAACGGTGCACGCCATAATCGTTATAACGGTTACATTAATATAGGTTTTGATTCTTGGTTCAAATGTTGCTTTGTAGATCTGTTTCGCTGTGCCGGATTCTGAACTCATACTATTCTCCAATTTGTTTTAAACCTGTTTTAGATTGGTAATCTATTCCATTTATTCAGTATCCATTCTCCCCTAATAAGGGGAGATTTAGAGGGGTGTCTATCAAATTTTAACGAATCTGATGAACATCCCCCTCAATCCCCCTTTTTTAAGGGGGACTTCCAAGATCAAAATTTAAAAATAAAACTCAGAGTTTTATGCATTTGGGACAGTAATATAGGTTCATTCAATAAAAAGTTACGTTTATCTTGGTTTTAAATTCTCATTTTTGAGCTTTTTGAACGAATCATATTGAAATTTTCATTTTAAGGTAGATTTCAATTTAAAAACAAAACAATGTATATCCCATGAAACCTGAAACAATCATAGAATCTCTCGACCTGGAAGAACATCCGGAGGGTGGCTACTATAAAGAGACTTATCGCTCAGAGAATAGTTTTCCAACCGGGGTTGATGATTCTGAATTTCCCGGTGGCAGATCGTACTCAACCTCAATCTATTATCTACTGAAAAGTGGCCAGACATCCGCATTTCACAGAATAAAGTCAGATGAGCTCTGGCACTTTCATCTCGGATCTTCACTGACTATCCATATCATCCATCCCGACACTCTTTATGAAGCTCTCTATCTCGGGCCTGCGGTTGATACCGATCAGCATTTTCAGCATGTGGTTCCGGCGGGCAGCTGGTTCGGTGTTTCTGTAGACAAGCCAAATAATTTCACCCTGGCAGGATGTACCGTCTCACCCGGTTTCGACTTCAGGGATTTTGAAATGGGTGATCCATACATGCTTAAACAGGCATTTCCCGAGCACAAAGAAATTATTGATAAGCTATCGCAGTGAAATTAGGCTGAATTGCTTTTATCTGTCAATTCATGAAGTGCATCCATCAGGTTTTCCAGGCGAACATCACCGTGCGATGCCTGCCAAAACGGTTGCCCTTTGTGCAGAAGAAGCACCTGGGGTGATTGATGTATCACCCCGGTTTTTTCAGCTACATAAGCAGACAGAGACCGTCTGGCAACCACATCTATCTGGTAAATATCGGCCAGCCGGCGGAGTTCTTCTGCTCCTGAATCGAGACTGTTTTTTGAAAAAAGTGAAGTGCCGCAGCGATAACTATGCTTGTAAATGATCTGGGGCTTCTCAGATTTCTTAAGAATGTTATCAATATCACACTCATTTTCCGGAACAGACCAAATGGTTTCAGCATCCGGCTGAGTGCTCATCAAA
>CAZXYQ010000086.1:0-12669 GCA_964644975.1 uncultured Rhodohalobacter sp. | reverse complement strand
CGATAAAAGAAATAACCCATGGCTGAGATTGATTTTAATGTATTGCTCAACACAATGATGAGTTACGTTTTCGCAGAGTCGCGGGAAGTTGAACGCAGATTGCCACGGATAAAGTATAATTATTCATGCAGTGATATATGAAATTCTTTGTTCAGCGACATGGCAGTGTAGCGATTAAGTGCTATTTTTAGCGTAAACTATTTTCTCTAAAGCAGAACTCTGACAGTAATTTCTCCGATGTTCTCAAAAAATGAGCTCTCCGGCTATAGACTACCAGGCATTTATGAATAAAAAAAGGCTGAAAAAACTTCACGAAAAAGCGGATCAGCTGTGCATTGAATCGGTGCAGCGCCATATTTTTCTATGTGCGGATCAAACCAAACCCAAATGCTGCAAGCACGAGATCGGGCTTAAATCGTGGGCGTATTTGAAGCAGCGGCTAAAGGAGCTGAACGCAGAGGGTGATGCCGGTATTTTTCGTACCAAAGCAAACTGTTTGCGAGTGTGCAAGCGTGGCCCAATTGCGGTGGTCTATCCAGAGGGAGTCTGGTATCACTCCTGTCGGCCAGACGTTCTGGAACGGATCATTCAGGAGCACTTAATTGGAGGTGAGCCTGTGCAGGAGTATATGTTTGCAAAAAACCCTCTGGCAGAGTGACCGAATAGTTAAACAAATAGTTTTATTATTTTTGATCACACCTGTCCAAAACGTTGTAATCAATGCAGTAAATACTGTCATTATAATGGTATCGAGTAATATGTTATCGCAGAGTTACGCTGAAATGCAACGTTTGGGCAGTAGAATATCAGCGAGACTCAGCGATAAACTCAGCGTGCTTCTGAGAGATAACGTAGGGGGTTGATTTTAAATATGGTAAAAAATCGGTCTTTATTCGTATTAAACAGATAATTTTTTACGTGCTTCAAGAGTATTTTGGACAGGTGTGATTATTGATTACAAGTTCTATTAAATAGGATTACACCCGTTAAACTATTTGCGACCCTAAACATGGAGGTTAGGCATGGAAAGTGAACGGACTTATTTGGATGAAGAGTGGATAAAATGGATGGACCGTCTTGCTGAGCAGGATTTTGTTATTATCGATGATTTCATTTCTGACGAGATGTTTAAGTCAATTTTGGGATTTTTTCACGCTGCAGAGGGAGATGATAAGCTAAAAAGAGCCGGTATCGGCACCGGAGGAGAACTGCAGGTGAAAGATTCTGTGCGAGGAGATTTTATTTACTGGCTGGATCGCCAAAAAGACTCTGAATTAAAACCGGTTTTTGAGCTGATGGACGAATTGGTCCAAAAACTGAAGCGGTATTGCTATCTCAGTCTGACCGATTCGGAGTTTCATATTGCTAAATATCCTCCCGGCTCGCATTATAACAGGCACCTGGATCAGTTCCAGGAGAGATCAAACCGGCAGATCACGGTACTGATATATCTGAATGAAAACTGGAAAAAAGGAGACGGCGGCGAACTGAAAATTTATCGCGATGAGGGCGATATGTTGGTTGAACCCATCGCAAAACGAATGCTGCTCTTTAAAAGCGACTGTGTTGAGCATGAAGTTCTCACAACCAACGTTACAAGATACAGCCTTACAGGGTGGTTACTTCGACAGCCCTCCTCTGTAGGGTATCTGTTTTGATGGTTGCCGGCCGATCTGCTCGAGGGGGCAGGTTTACCTTATCAACTCCTCAATCTCTTTAATGTCTTTCGGTACGTCGGTCAGGTTTTCGCATCCGCCCTCGGTAAGGATGAGATTATCCTCAATTCGAACGCCTCCGAAATCGTAAAAGGACTCAAGCCTGGATCCGTTCAGGAACTTCGATTTTGTCTCATCCTCAAGAGCCGGCTTCAGCAGCGCCGGGATAAAATAGAGTCCGGGCTCTATGGTGATTGTCATGCCGGCCTGAAGCTCACGCCGTGCACGCAAAAATCGGATTCCGGGCCTGTCGATCCGCTCCACTCCTTTTGGATAGCCGCCAACGTCGTGGGTGTCGAGCCCCAGAAAGTGGCCAAGCCCATGCGGAAAAAAGAGGGCAAAAATGTCGTTTTCCATCAGATCCTCAACACTCCCTTTTACCAGCTTCATATCTTTCAGCCCCCGAATGATAATTTCTGCAGACATCATGTGCAGATCTTCCATCTTTACACCCGGCTTTACCTCTTCAATCACCTTGTTTAGCGCATTCAAAACAGTTTGATACACGTTCGCCTGGTCGCCCGTATAGCGACCGTTGCAGGGATATGTTCTTGTCACGTCTGAAGCGTAGCCTTGATATTCGTAGCCGGCATCAATCAGGTAGAGATCGCCATTGTTGAGCCTGCTTTTGGCTTCAGTGTAATGAAGAATTGCACTGTTTTTACCTGCCGCGTGAATTCCGTTGTAGGCATCAAAAAGAAGGCCGCGAGACTGCTGATGAAAATCAAATACCGCTTTCATTTCATACTCATACATTCCCGGCTTAATGGCTTCCATCGCCTTTCTGTGCGCAATATTGTTGATAAAGGCTGCCTCGCGCATCATATCCAGTTCCTCGTCCGTCTTGATAGACCGGCAGTAGGTAATGGCATCCGTGAGAGATTCGGTATCTACCTTAAAATTGCGGTCGAGGTCTTCCAGAAACTCAGCCTGTTCTTCATTCAGACAGTAAATAGTAGAGGGATTCAGATCTCTGAGAACCGAGAGAAGGTTATTCTCATAATGAAGTTCGTCCGGTTCATACAGGATGTTGATATCTTCTTTAGACTTCACATACCCGTGCCAGACGGCAAACTGTGCGTCCCGTTTGGGTGCGAAAAGATGGTATGTGTGGGTCTTGAGATCCAGGATCATGTGATAGTCCGGCTCATCAACTCCGGTCAGATACCAGAAATTGCTCTCCTGCCGGAAAGGAAACTCATAGTCAGTCTGGTAACGATACATGAGCTCGCCGCCTTTTATGTAGACTGCTCCATCCTGGTTGTCATCAAAGAGAGATAGTAGTTTTTTCCGGTGAAGTGTAGAGGGCATGTTGTACCTGTTGAATTCAGAATTTATTTATTGGAAGTTAGCAGATGGGGGTGTTCAATCAAAAAAGATTCAGAACTTGAGTTCGATTAATAATCAATTTCACTTATTTGGTCACAAGTCTACCCTAAAAAGGGGCTCATTTTTTGAACACGCAGCGTAAGCGTAGTGAAACATAGAGGGGTGTCCATCGATTCTTACATTCTGACGAACATCCCCCTCAGTCCCCCTTTTTTAAGGGGGAATTTTATGTCATGATATAACAATCAAAAAAGATTCAGAAGCTCTTTTCCAATATTTTTAAGAAAAGAGTTGTCGCCACGCTGCAGATTCTCTCTGAACCGAGCTGGAAGTGGCACTGATTGCGGGCCGGTTTCCGTGAGGAGTTGTGCCTCAGTAGCCGACTCAGAGTTCAGCTGATCGAGTGTAATCCAGGCGGCGCCCAGGTTTTTACCGGCGCGATTGATTGCAGCAGCGAGCAAAGTTTCACCCCGGTTTCCATCCAGAAGGGTGTATGCAACCTTGTGATCCGGACCCACAGTTGACAAACGGTAGTAGTGGTTCATGATGAATGGAGATATGGACGGCGGAAATTCAAGGTATTGAACAGGGTCTGGATCCGATTCTGCGAAGAATATTTGAAGCACATCATAAGCCAGTTTCCTGGTTTCCTGGTTTGATTTCGGGCTGATAAATCCCCGCTCAATCCAGTATGCAGCGTTGCGGGAAGCCGGTGCAGCGCCGTCGGATGGTTGAAGCAGGCTGTCGGTGGATTTCGGATGATCACCGCTGAGATCGTACCAAATCTCTTCAACTCCGTTGGTGATCATGATGAAAGACGCATTCAGTTGCCGGTTGTACCTTGCGATCTGTTCGGCCGTTTTTTGGTTCAGCCGGATCTTTTCTGATTTGCACTCAATCAGCACAAATGGCTTCATCGACCGGTCGTAGAGAACCAGGTCTGCCCGCAGTGTGTTTTCAGCCTGTGGCAGCGTGACAGGAGCTTCAAAACCGATCCGGTTTTTCCTGAAATCGGTTTCTGTGAGCAGGTAATCCACAAACTGCAGGCGAATACGCTCTTCGGGCCGGTTGGCAAATCGTTTCCTCAGTACCGGGTTATAAAGCCATTTTGTTCCATCAATAAATCTGAAGCGGGGAAAGTGATTTTTTGAAGCTGACATCATCTGTTGTATGATATGAAAAGACTGTGTTCAATTGTGTGGGTAGCATTCCAGATTTGATGTTATTGTAAAGATTTACGTTTTATCCTGCCAGTACAATTAAATAGTACCGAAAGTATCCAGATGACACATGTTATCCACAGTAACTTGGTGGTAAAAAAATAAAAACGACTACAATTCTATATTCAGTTAAGATGTTCATTTTCAAGCAAGGAATAAATTAAAAGAGAAGAATTCACCCGTCCTTGGCAGTGTGAGTGAGGTGGTTAGGTTGACCGAAGCGTATGAGATTGCTTGTATAAAGTATATCGCTTCGCGTTCAAAAGATGAGCGGCCGGATCTTTTAAACTGTATCTGAGAGTTGCGGACCATGGCTTTATACATCTCATAGCGTAGGAAAACCTCCGAATGAACAATGGCACAGCCCCCCGAGACAAAGCTCGGGACAGGCCGGTGGTTTTTGGGTACTTGCCGCCTGCCCCGATGTTTTTGTTTTCGGGGACAGCAAAAAGTAACAGGCAATGATAATTGTTACGAACTCAAGATTCCGCGCTACTCACACAAAAATTGAATAGAACCAATAAAAAGGGGACTCAGTTTCTATGAGTCCCCTTTTGCCGAAAATCGTTATTTCTTTCCTTTCTTTCCTTTTTTCTTCTTCGACTTTTTGTTGCTGTCGGTATTCAGCTCAGGGGGATCGATCTGTTTTTTGATGATCGCCTGCTGGGCAACGGAAAGCACATTATACACGAGATAATAGAGGCTAAGTCCTGCAGCAAAATTGTTAAAAACAAAAAGCAGAATGAACGGGAGTATGTAGGTGAACGCCTTCATGTTCGGCCCACCGGAGGGAGCCGCGCCTCCGCCCATACCGCCAATTCCGCCCATCACTTTGGTCTGCACGAACATGGCAGCCGTCATCAGCAGAACAAATCCTGCGATCTGATCACCCAGAAAGGGAATACTGAATGGCAGACTCAGAATATAATCCGGTGCAGAGAGGTCAGTAGCCCATAAAAACGGCTCTTGACGAATCAGCATCGAGTTCTGGAAAAAGAAAAAGAGTGTAATCAAAATCGGGAACTGAAGAAGCATGGGCAGACAGCCGCCAAGCGGATTTACCCCAGCCTTTTTATACAGTCCTATAGTTTCCTTCTGCTGTTTTTGGGGATCGTCCTTATACTTCTCCTTAATCTCCTGCATTTGGGGCTGCAGCTCTTTCATCGCCGCCATACTCTTAAAACTCTTTTGAGTGAGGGGGAAAAGCACAAGCTTAACAATCAATCCAAAAAGAATAATGAGTATTCCATAATTGGTGATGAACATACTTCCAAAGGCGAAGAATGGGATAACGAGGTATCGAACAATAGGGTCGGCAAACCAGCGAATGAGCGCGTATCCAATCTCAATAACGTCGTAGGCGCTGGAGTCGAACTCCCTGAGATCGTAATATCTGAGTGGCCCTACATAGAATTCGTAGGTTAAAACATTATCTGTGGCAATATTCGAGGTCACTCCCGCCTGATAGTGATGCACGGCATTCGGTTCGCCGGGTGTGCCAAAAATCTCGCCCCGCAATATGGCGGCATTGGAGTTGGCCGTAGGTTTAATGTACTGTCCAAAAAAGCGGGTACGTGTAGTCACCCAATCGATATTACCGTTGATGATCTGTTCACTGCTTCCGGTTTCAGAGAGCTGAAATTTTTCAAGCTCACCACCAGCGTACACGTACGCGGCAGAGTTCAGAGCGTCCTGGGCTTCATCGCGCTCAGACAGGTTGAGAGCGGACGTCCACGTCAGGTCGACGTTGCTGTCGCTCACATAATCCATCATATTATCAAAACGAATCTCTAAATCGTATTGATATCTGTCAGCGTAGAATGTGTAGGTGAACAGAATTCTGGAGTCGTCGTCGAGCTGCAGCTGGTAGCTGAGCTGTTCCGATTCTTCAAGGTTCAGTTCAAAATTATCGCCGTTAAAGAGCGGCTCGAACAGGATATTGTCTGTCTCAATATTGTAGTTCTGGAACGATAAAAATCCAAGAGAGTAGGTAGAACGGGTGGTATCCCGGATCATCTGCATTTGGTTTTGATCCCATGTATTATGGCCCAAAAGCGTGTATTTGGCAGGGCCTGCACCGAGGTTTGTAAACTCAATTTCGTAGAGAGGAGTACGGATCGTGGTTCTGACGGTATCAGCAACACCGGCATCTTCAAATGCACCCAGTGATGGCCGCGATTCTTCTCTCTCGGCGGGATCTTGTGCAAACGGGTCAGACTCGGCTTGCGGGTCAGGTGCGGGCATTTCATCTATACCTCTTTCGCGGGCTTCAGCTGCGGCAATACTGTCTTGAAGCGCTTGTTGGGCCCGCTGCCTTTGAAGGTCTTCTTCGCTTGGCATGGTGTAAAACGCCCAGGCAATAGTGATTAAAAAAATCAATAAAAGCCCGGTTATGGTATTCCTGTCCAAAATCTAATCTGTTTTTTGATAATTATTGTCTTCCGCAGACGTGCATTCGGTTGTCAGCTTATTAGATAGTGATTTCAAAAGTAGTATCATCTGCTTTTCGACGCTGGAATAGGATAAGTCCTTGCCGGAAGCGATAAAAACTGCATGGAAACCGATATCGTTAAGTCTGACAGAATCCGGCAACAGGTTCTGATGTATTCGAAAAGCCTCTCTTAAAAGCCGCTTTGCTTTGTTGCGATCTACAGCACGCCTGAAAATCTTTTTTGGGGCGATAAATCCGAACAAACATTGAGCGTTGGGATCAGCATAGATGCGATAACGGCAGAGCAGGGGAGGCGATTTGAGAACAGTAGAGCGTTTAAAAAGACGCTGAAAGTTAAGTTTGCCCCGCAATATTTTTGTACGAGGCAGTGACTGATCAGGATTTTTTCTGATCCTGTTCCTATTTTGCGCCTTGGCTGGAGTCACTCACAGTAAGTTTATGACGTCCTTTAGCACGTCGGCGTTTAATTACATTTCTTCCATTTTTAGATTTCATTCTCTTGCGAAATCCGTGTTTGTTTGATCTCTTACGTTTACTCGGTTGGTATGTGCGTTTCATGACCTGGTGTTGATTTCAAAAATCTGTTTTTTTGATAGACACCAAAAATACGAAGATTTAAGTAAAAATCTAATGATTATTATCCAAAATACTTCGGGCTCCATTCAATGATTTCATTTTTCTATCGTTAGAATGGCAGGCTTTGTAATGGTGGTATAATTATTGCTGAAAAAGAAATGCCTGTATTGTTGAACAGGCACTGCTTAAGCCGTACATTTATAACTAATTATTAATCGCAGTAACTCCCTTCATGTTAGATCAAATTTCCAAGTTTCTTACAACCATCTTTGGCACAAAAAGCGAACGCGATCTGAAAAAGATCTGGCCCATCGTAGATGAAATCAAGAGTTTTGAAGAAGAAATCAAAACGCTTACTGATGACGAACTCAAACAAAAAACTGAATCTTTTCGCCAAAAAATAGCTGATGAAACGGCTGAAGTTGATGAGCAGATCGAAGAGGTGAAGAGAAAAATGGACTCAAATGACGAGTCGATCACCTTCGACGAACGCAGAGAGCTTGCCGATCTCCTGAAAGAGCTCAAAGAGGAGTGGCTGGTTATTCTTGAAGAGGTATTTGAAGAGATTATGCCCGAAGCGTTTGCGGTTATGAAGGACACCTGCCGCCGTTTTGTGGGTAAAAAATGGGACGTTGCAGGCACAGAAATAGAGTGGGACATGGTTCCCTACGATGTGCAGATGGTGGGCGCAATTTCGATGCATCAGGGCGCCATCGCTGAGATGAAAACGGGTGAGGGTAAAACACTTGCCGCTATTTTCCCCGCCTACCTGAACGCGCTTGCCGGCAGAGGAGTGCACGTGGTAACGGTTAACACCTATCTTGCCAAGCGTGATGCCGAATGGAACGAGCCGATATTTAACTTCCATGGTTTGACGGTAGATTGTGTGGATCACTACGATCCCAACTCCGAGCCGCGCCGCAAAGCGTATCGTGCCGATATTACATACGGTACCAACAACGAGTTTGGCTTTGACTACCTGCGCGATAATATGGTTGCTGAAGAAGAACAGCTGGTTCAGAGAGGCTACCACTTTGCGATTATTGATGAGGTTGACTCTATTTTAATTGATGAGGCCAGAACACCATTGATTATTTCAGGCCCGATTCCTCAGGGTGGCGATCAGCAAAAATTTGAGGAGATGAAGCCGAGGGTAGAATCCCTGGTAAATGCGCAGAAAGCACTGGTTCAACAGCTGGTAAACGAAGCTGAAGCAAATCTCAAAGAGGATAATTACGAAGATGCCGGCCTTGCATTTTTCAGGGCATTTCGCGGATTTCCAAAAAATCCCAAGTTTAAAAAGTTGATGCAGGAGCCGCAGATGCAGAAGCTTATGCAGAAAACGGAGAAAATATACCTGGCCGACAATGCCAAGAATATGCCCTTTGTGGATGAATATCTCTTCTACGCGGTGGACATGAAGATGAAATCGATCGAAATGACGGAGAAGGGCCGTGAATTTCTGACCAAAGGTGACGAAGAGACTGAATTTTTTATTATTCCCGATCTTGGGTTGGAAACCTCAGAGCTGGAAGAAGAGATTAAAAAGCTCGAGATAGAGCGCGTGGAAGAGATTAAGGCGAAAGATGATTTCAGCGACGAATACAAAGAGAAAAAAATTGAAGAGGCAAAGAAAGAGGTTCAGGAAGAGAGAGAGAAAAAGTTTAATGAACTTCATAGAGTGTTTGCCGAACGAAGCGAGCGCATCCACACGATTAATCAGCTCCTGAAAGCCTACACGCTTTTCGAGCGCGAGGATGAATATATTGTGCAGGATGGAAAAGTGCAGATTGTGGATGAGCACACAGGACGTGTACTCAGCGGCCGGCGCTACTCCGACGGACTCCATCAGGCCATCGAGGCAAAGGAGAATGTTAAAGTGGAAGCTGCCACGCAAACCTATGCCACCATCACCCTGCAGAACTTTTTCAGGATGTATCACAAACTGTCCGGAATGACCGGTACGGCGGCCACAGAAGAGGGAGAATTTAACGAGATTTACAGCCTCGATGTGGTTGTGATTCCAACCAACCGCCCGATTATCAGGGATGATAAAGACGACCTGATTTTCAAAACCAAACGTGAGAAGTTCAACGCCACCATCAACAAAATTAAAGAGTATCACGAAAACGGCCAGCCGGTACTGGTGGGTACAGTCAGTGTGGATGAATCGGAGAAAATCAGCCGTATGCTGAAACGTCAGAAGATTCCTCACAACGTATTGAACGCAAAGCAGCACGCGCGTGAAAGTGAAATTGTATCCGAAGCGGGCCGTCCCGGAGCCGTTACGGTGGCAACGAACATGGCTGGACGTGGTACCGATATTAAATTGAAACCGGAAGTGAAAGAGGCGGGGGGATTAGCCATTCTGGGAACAGAGCGGCATGAATCGCGCCGAATTGACCTTCAGCTTCGCGGACGTGCCGGCCGGCAGGGTGATCCCGGCGAAACGCAGTTCTACGTTTCCCTGGAAGATGAACTGATGGATCTGTTTGGCGGATCTGACCGGATCGCCAATATCATGGATAAGCTCAATTTTGATGAGGGTGAGGTTATTCAGCATCCGTGGATATCAAAATCACTGGAGCGCGCTCAGAAAAAAGTGGAGCAGAATAACTTCAGTATTCGGAAAAAGCAGCTGGAGTACGATGATGTATTGAGCAATCAGCGAAACGTGGTCTATTCAAGAAGACGGCACGCCCTGATTGGCGACCAGCTTCAGAGCGATATCTTCGATATGATTGAAGACCTGATTGTGGAAATTGTGGAAGAGCACTATTTCGAAGGTAATTACGAGCAAATTCGCGACGATATACTGCGTCAGCTTGCGGTCGACCTGGAAATTAACAGAGACAAATGGGGTATGCTGGGTGATGACGGCATGATCGACATGATTCTTGAACGGGCCTATGAAGTATACCGTAAAAAAGAGAAACTCGTTTCTGAACCGCTCTATAGAATTGTAAAGCAGATACAGGAATCTGATTCAGAGAAAAAGCCGACCAAAATTCAGGTGATCTTTTCTGACGGTATACGCCGCATGCGCGTGATTGTGGATGTGGAAAAAGCGGCAAATAATGAGGGCCGCGAAGTGGCTCGCTCACTCGAAAGAACCGCAATATTGAGCACCATCGATAATAAATGGATGGAGCACCTGCGCGAGCTCGATACGGTTAAAGAGGGTATTGGTCTCCGTTCATACGGTCAGAAAGATCCGCTGATGGAGTACAAAAAGGAAGCCTTTGAAATGTTTAAAAACCTGATTTCTGAAATCAACAGGGATACGATCTCTGTTATATGGAAAGCAATTCCGGAAATGCAGCAGAATCGTGCAGAGCAGATGCAGCAGGCTGAAAAATCAAAGAGCAGAATTGACCTCGAACGCGCCCGCGCCCAGCAGGCAGACGCCACAAACATGGGCTTCCGGGGAGCCGGGCAGGAGCAAAATGGAAACCAGCAAGGGTCAGCACCCGGCGAAAAACGCCAGCCGGTAACGGTAGAGAATGAGCCCGGACGTAATGATTACGTGAAAGTTCAGAATATGAGCACCGGCGAGACGAAAGACGTAAAATGGAAGTACGCCGAAAAAATGGTTAACGAAGACGGCTGGATTCTGATGGAGAAGTAAAGGTTGGCGGTGAATTAACAGTGAAAAGGTGCAGGAAGAAAAACAGTTCTCAACTTTCACCTTTCACTTTTCCTCTCCACTCCAGAAAAACAACCACCATTGAGTAAAGGACCACCGCCGGCACCACTCCGTAAAAAATAGCATCCGCAAACAGGCTCATCATTTCACTCTGTACAGAATCCAGATAGAGGTAAAGCATATACAGCACGTAGCAGGTAAACAGAATGGCTCCTTCCGTTCGGCTGATCATGCTTCCGCTGTAGAAAAAGGGCACGCAGAGAACAGATATTCCCAGAAGAACCATCAATTCAACATTAATGAGAGATTGCTGAACGGGAATTCCGGAAATAAAGAGTCCCGATATGCCGATTACAGAGAGAATATTCAGGATGTTACTGCCTACAATACTTCCCACAGCCAGATCTTTCTCTCCCCTCACAGCAGCAAGAATAGACGTCATGATTTCAGGCAGTGATGTACCGATTGCCACTACCGTCAGTCCGATCACAAGCTCACTGACGCCCGCCATTTCGGCAAATATAGTGGCGGATTCTACTAGCCAGTGGGCTCCGGCAATAAGCATTGCAAGTCCAACGATGGTAAGCAGGCTGTTCATCCAGGGTGAACCGGCGAGAAGCTCCTCTTTTTTTGTGAAATCGGTTTTGCCGCTGAACCTCACCAGGGCAATGAGATAGATGAATAGTGCAATGACCAGCAACAGGCACTCCCAAAAAGTGAGTACAAGATTATAAGAGAGGGCGATCAAAAGAAGGGTGGAGCCGATCATCACAGGCAGATCGAATTGGATGAGATTTCGATGCACGTGAAGTGGGATGATTAGCGCAGAGAGCCCAAGAATCAGAAGGGTGTTGGTAAGATTGCTTCCGATGACGTTTCCCAGCAAAATATCAGGCTGATTGTTCAACCCTGCCTCAATGCCCACAGCCAGTTCCGGTGCACTGGTTCCGAACGCAACAACGGTCAGGCCAATTACAAGTTTGGACACGCCCATAGATGCCGCCAGTTTTGAGGAGGAACTCACCAAAATTTCAGCTCCCCAGATCAGAGCGGCAAGGCCAAGGATGAACCAGAGTACTGTAAGCGTCACTCTATCGGTTTATTAAAGATTAAATTTTAAATTCCTTCAGTCACAATTCATTAAAATATAGTCATGCTGAAGGCCAATTTCCGTACTTCTTAAGATCCGGGTTATGAAGTTAAAGGTATTCATTTTATTGATCGCTTTATTATTTCTGCTAATATTTGCGTGCTCATCGCCGAAACAAACCGTTCAGCAGTCGCCGGAGGAGATAAAGCAGATGATTAAGGATCTTGGGCTGCAGTCCGGCAAAACTGAAGAGGAGGACCAAAGAGGGGTTAAACCGGAATACAGAGCTCTTTTGCTGTCTGATTACCTGAAGCGGGTATCAGGCGTTAACATCATTACCGTTGGCGGTGAAATAAGCGTGAGAATCCGTGGAATAACCTCCATTAAAGGTAACAATTCTCCACTGTTTGTAGTTAATGGGTCACAAATCGGTTATAGTTATGCCGCTGCAGAACAGAGTGTTGCGGTGGAGGACATCGACTATATCAGTGTATTAAAAGGAAATGAGGCCTCACAGAGATACGGCAGCAGAGGAACAGCAGGTGTGATCGAGATATTTACAAAGCGGTGAAAGTTTTATTGTCAGCCAATAGTGTCCTAAACATCAGAAAAATTTGCTCAAATCCAATTCTCATGGCCAT
>CAZXYQ010000085.1:0-12697 GCA_964644975.1 uncultured Rhodohalobacter sp. | reverse complement strand
CCCCTTTTTTACTTTCGTAGACGCTGTATCCCAGGAAGGCAAGGCCAAATATCCAGGCGGGAATGGGGATCGGCAGAAATATAAAATAGATGCTTTCCGTTGGGAACAGGAAAATAAACCCAAAAAGCACGCTCTCAACCCCTCCCGATGCCCCGAGAGTTGCATAATTCGGATCATCACGATGATTTACCATGGAAGGAAGCGAAGAGACAAGCAGTCCCGATAGATAAAGAGAGACATATTGAGCAGCCCCTAGATTTTGCTCCAAAACAATCCCAAAGAAAAACAGGACGAACATATTCACCAATAGATGAGTGAAACTTGCGTGTAAAAAACCTGCCGTCAAGAGTTCGTACCAGGTTTGCTGACGCACAACCCTGTAGGGTATCAGCATTCCGACCGACTGTATTTTTTGATTCAAATAGAGCGCCGAAAGGGAAATAGCCGATGTCAGAGCAATAATAGCCAGTGTAATCGTCATGTATGATCGTACTTTGAAACTAAACTGATGTTTCTGTCTATCAGTTTAGCATAGTGGTTAAAAATATGTGCATGATGCTTCTAACCAAGCGTAGCGAATTCGGCACAAATAGAATTCCGGGCTAACCGTTTAGCAGAAGGTGACAGGTATGATATTAACCACCGAAGATAACGAAATGGAATTTCTTATACGACAGCCTATTGTTTTCTATATCATTTTCTGAATATATTTAGGGCTGACTGAAAACCTCACTTAGCACTATGCCGAAGTAGCTCAGGGGTAGAGCAACGCTCTCGTAAAGCGTAGGTCGTCGGTTCAATTCCGATCTTCGGCTCTCATTTCATACTGCAATAACCCTGTATTTATGCGGAATATGCCACTAAAAAAATCTGCTCCATTTCCGTTGAAACAGACTCCGATTCCCATTCTGCTGCTATTAACAATATTTTTTCTTCAGTCATGTGGTGTAGTGCGTTCCGGCGCAGACAGAACAACGCAACCATCTGCCAGTGCAGAAACAGTCCGGATGCTTCAGACCGGCGTTGCGAGCTGGTACGGCCCCGACTTTCACGGTAAGGCAACTGCCAACGGCGAAACTTACAATATGAACGACCTCACGGCTGCTCACAGAACGCTTCCATTTAACACGGTAGTGAAAGTTGATAATTTAGATAACGGCCGGTCGGTGGTTGTAAGAATTAACGACAGAGGACCTTATGTTGGCGACCGAGTAATAGACCTTTCAAGAAAAGCTGCCCAGGATATAGAGATGATAGACACCGGCACAGCCAATGTAGAAATTCATCTTATAAGCGAAGGAGATCGTCCGGTTGCTGCAGGTCTGGTGACGAATAAAGAAACCTATACCATACAGCTTGCATCATTTAACACGCAGCGCGAAGCCGATACGTACTCGAACAGAGTAAGAGGATCACGGGTGCAAAGAGTGACGTTTGGAAACAGAACGGCATACAGAGTTTATTACGGCTCATTTTCATCCTCAGCAGATGCCAGAGCGGCACAGCAGCAGCTGTCCAGCAGAGGTCACGAAGGTTTTGTAAAACAGGCAGAAAACTAACCCCCAAGAGATGCGCGTCTGGCAGCTCGTTTTTCTCATCTTTTTATTTTTTTTTGGATTGATACACGACTGAATTAGGTTATCTACCAAACAAATAAACTTATGCTATGAAAAAAAATATTATCGTTATTGGAACCGGCTTCGGCGGGCTTGCAACTGCATCACGACTGCTTTCTCAGGGACACAATGTTACTATGTTCGAAAAACGCGACAAACCCGGCGGTCGCGCATATGTATATGAAATAGACGGATTTAAATTTGATGGTGGTCCCACTGTCATCACCGCTCCATTTATGTTTGATGATATCTTTGCTGCGGCAGGTAAAAAGCGCGAAGATTATATTGACTTTGTACCCTGCAACCCCTTCTACAGAATTTTCGACGCTGATGGGAAAAGCTTTGACTACAACAACGATCATGAATTTACGCTCGGGGAAATCAAAAAAAGAAATCCTTCTGACGCGGACGGTTATGAAAAATTTCTTGGCACAACAAAGGCAATCTTCGATAAAGGTTTTGTTGAACTGGCCGACAAACCGTTCCTGAAGTTTACCGATATGCTGAAGGTGGCACCTGATCTGATCAAGCTTCAATCCTATAAGTCGGTTTATAAATATGTCTCTCAATATATTGAAGACGATTTCCTGAGAAGATGCTTCTCCTTTCATCCGCTGCTTGTAGGCGGAAACCCGTTTGATACCACCTCCATCTACGCCATGATTCACTATCTGGAACGTGAATGGGGTGTACATTATGCCATGGGAGGAACCGGGGCCATAATTAATGCCATGGTGGATCTGATAGAAGATCAGGGCGGTGTTATTCATTTGAGTTCTGAAATTGATGAAATTCTCGTTGAAAACGGTAAAGCCCGCGGAGTCCGTCTAAAGAACGGCGATCTTCATAAAGCAGATATTGTCGTTTCGAATGCCGACGTTGCCTTTACATATAAAAACCTGATTGATAAAAAGCACCGCAAAAAATATACGGACCGGAAAATTGAGCGTACTAAGTACAGCATGTCCCTGTTCGTAATCTATTTTGGCACCAAGAAACGGTACACTGATTCCGGACTCGCCCATCACAACATTATCCTTGGCAACCGCTATAAGGGACTTTTAAGCGATATTTTCCACAAAAAACATCTCTCAGACGATTTCTCTCTCTACCTTCATATGCCAACGATTACAGATCCATCCACGGCTCCTGAAGGCCACGAGGGATTTTATGTTCTATCCCCTGTTCCCCATTTAGACAGCGGTACAGACTGGACAGAAATGGCGCCAAAATACAGAGATGCGATCATGCAGTTTTTGGAAGACAACTATCTGCCTGATCTTCAGGAAAATATCGTAGCTGAACATTACATCGACCCGCTCCATTTTCAGGACACATTGAATAGCTATAAAGGTTCCGCATTTTCGGTTGAGCCGCTTCTCACCCAGTCTGCCTGGTTTCGTCCTCATAATCGAAGTGAAGATGTTGACGATCTCTACTTTGTAGGGGCCGGAACCCATCCCGGTGCAGGGCTGCCCGGTGTTTTGTCTTCTGCGAAAATTGCTGAGAATTTGATCACTGAAAAATAGATTCTTGATGATGCCAAGAAGTGGATTTTAAATCCATACTCCAATGCGCTTCATCGGGACCATCTATTTTGAATAAGTGTAGCTAAAGAACAGAAAATAACACGCCGAGCTAAAAGAATGGCGATGAGACCTCCTCAAGTTCGTGAAAAGTAATAGCGAATTGAGAGATGAGGCAAAAAACGTATATGTGTAAGACAGGTATTTTATGAGGTAATAAACAAAAACCGGGTCAGTGTGAAAGCTGCCCGGCGTACCTTTCGTCTGATAAAATAAACTTTTACTTCTGAAGAGATTCCTGAAGCTTATCCCAGTCTGCCAGGAAACGCTCAAGGCCGCTGTCGGTCAGTGGGTGCTTCAACAGCTGTTCGATTACATTTAACGGCATTGTTGCAACATCAGCGCCTAATCTTGCTGACTCCAAAAAGTGCATTGGATGCCTTATACTTGCTGCCAGTATCTCAGTCTCTATAGCATAGTTGTCATAGATCAGCCTGATATCGGCAATCAGCTGCATGCCATCAGTCGAAATATCGTCGAGGCGCCCAATAAACGGGGAGATGTATGTAGCGCCCGCCTTCGCGGCTATAAGTGCCTGAGAGGCTGAGAAACAGAGTGTACAGTTGGTCTTAATTCCCTCATCACTGAATGTTTTGATAGCTTTAATACCATCTTTGATCAACGGCACCTTCACTACTACGTTATCTGCTATGGATGCTATTTTTCTCCCTTCCTCAACTATTTCATCATATTCAGTTGAAATTACTTCTGCAGAAACATCACCGTCTACAATATTGCAAATTTTTGCGATATGTCCTTCGAAGTCTTCCACACCAATTTTCATACAGAGGCTTGGATTGGTAGTAACACCATCTAAGACACCGAGGTCATTTGCCTCTTCAATTTCACTGAGATCTGCTGTATCTATAAAGAATTTCATTTAATACGTTTATTTCGTTAAGGTTCGTTATAAAAATACAAGAATAAAACGGCAATCTGACACTTTATTTTTTCAGATCACCGCTGTTTTAGTATTTTAACATAAATTGAAATAAAATCTTATGGAGTATGAATTATGAAAGGATCGGCAAAAGGATTTGCGATAGGATTATTAACAGGTATTACGGCAGGAACCGTGTTTGCTCTTTTATATGCGCCTGACACTGGTAAAAATACGAGAGGAAGAATTTCTTATAAACTCAACTCCTACATCGACGAGCTGCGATCTTTGATCGAAGAACTCAAAGATGAAAAGGAAAAAATCTCCTCACAGGCAAAGGAAGACAGTGATAAAGTTATTGAAGATGCGAAGGAACGCGCAGATGGCCTTATCAAAGAAGCGGAATCACTTCTGGAAAACATTGAAAAATCCGGAAAGTAATCCCTTTCTTGCTCAACCTGAGTTAGGCTGATCGCAACGAGTATGCATAAAAAAAGCCCTGAATGAAAGTTCAGGGCTTTTTTGTGTATTTATATTTTGTGGTATCCTATTCTGAAGCCTCAGAAGAGTCCGCATCATCTGCTCCAAGTGTTTCAAACACTTTTTCGACCTCCTCGTCTCCTTCATCATATTCGGCTTTAGAGCCCACAATAAGCTCATCATACCTGAGCAATCCTGTACCGGCCGGCACCTTATGTCCAACAACCACATTCTCTTTCAGGCCGCGGAGAAGATCTCTCTTCGCTTCGATAGATGCCTGCGTAAGAACTTTAGTTGTCTCCTGGAAAGACGCCGCAGACAACCAGCTCTCTGTTGAGAGTGCTGCGCGGGTAATTCCAAGCAGAATCGGTTTGGAAATAGCTGGTTCTGCTTCACGCGTGTGCAGCTCCTCTTTTCCGGCTCCAATCAGTTCATTGTTGATTTCCCGAACTTTACGGCGATCCAGTATGGCACCGAGTTTTTGCTCGCTTCCTCCAGGATCTGTAATTACAAATTTACCGATCAGTTCGTCATTCTTGTTGTTGAGCTCAAACCGGTCAACTTTGTCTCCTTCAAGGTACATAGTATCACCGGGGTCGGTCACTTCAACTTTCTGCATCATGGTGCGTACGATCACTTCGATATGTTTATCGTTGATCTTCACACCCTGCAGCCGGTAAACTTCCTGTATCTCATTAACCAAGTAAGACTGTACAGCATAAGGCCCCATAATATTGAGGATTTCCTGTGCCGGAATGGTACCGTCTGACAGTGCCTGACCTGCTTTCACAAAGTCATTTTCCTGCACCAGAATGTGTTTTGAAAGAGAGATAAGATACGTTTTTTCGTCCGTACCGTCTTTACTTTCAACGATCACTTCTTGTGATCCACGCTTACGCCCACCCATACGAACTATACCGTCGATCTCTGATACGGCGGCCGGATCGCTTGGTGAACGTGCTTCAAAGAGCTCGGTTACACGCGGCAGACCTGCCGTAATATCTTTCGACTTAGAAGCGGCCCGTGGAATTTTAGCCAAAATCTGACCCGCTTGCACGATCTCACCATCATCAACAGTAATGTGAGTCTCTACAGGAAGTGTGCTTTCACGGATCTTATCATCTGAGCCTTTCACAACAAGTGTTGGCACCAAAGAACGATCTCGAGAATCGATAATCACTTTTTCACGGTGACCGGTCTGAGAATCGGTATCAGCCGTGTACGTCACTTCTTCAATGATATCTTTGTACTCGATCTTGCCATCAATCTCACTGAATATCAGTGCATTATAAGGATCCCACTTACAAAGCGGCATACCTTTCAGCACTTTATCGCCCTCTTCCACCATCATCTCAGAACCGTAAGGTACATTATAGGTGTTCAGAACTTTGCTATCTTCGCCAATAATCTTCATTTCACCGGCACGGCTGAGTACAACACTATGTGTTTCCTCACCATCATCATAATCGACTACGCGCAGGTTTTCAAATTCAATTTTACCGTCGAATTTAGCCTTATGCTGAGAATCGGCCTCCATACGAGAGGCAGTACCCCCAACGTGGAATGTTCTAAGCGTAAGCTGAGTACCGGGCTCACCAATTGACTGTGCTGCAATAACACCCACAGCCTCACCTACCTGCACCAGGCCGGTTTTCGACATGTCGCGTCCGTAGCACTTTGCACATACTCCGCGTTCTGTCTCACAGGTAAGCACCGATCGTATTTCAACTTCTTCAATCGATGTTTCTGCTATTTTTTGAGCGATAACATCTGTTATCAGTTGGTTCGGCTCACAAATCAGATCGTCGGATATCGGATCAATTATTTCATGCATTGATACCCTGCCGATAATGCGATCTTCAAGGCTCTCAATAACATCCTCGTTATCTTTCAGAGCCTGCATCTTAATGCCTCTGAGTGTACCACAATCATTTTCATTAATAATGATATCCTGTGATACATCAACCAAACGCCGTGTAAGATAGCCGGCATCAGCAGTTTTAAGCGCCGTATCAGCCAAACCTTTACGGGCACCGTGAGTAGAGATAAAGTATTCAAGCACTGTCAAACCCTCGCGAAAACTCGACAGAATTGGATTCTCAATAACCTCATTACCCTGCTGCATAGAACTTTTCTGCGGCTTCGCCATCAGTCCACGCATACCGCCAAGCTGACGAATCTGCTCTTTTGAACCACGAGCTCCGGAATCTGCCATCATGTATACGGCATTAAATCCGTCTTTATCTTCAGTCAAACTCTTGAACAGTGTTTCAGAAACACGGTTTGTGGTACTTGTCCACTTATCAATAACCTGGTTATAACGTTCATTATCCGTGATGAAACCCATTTCGTAACGATCCTGAATTTCGGACACTTCATTTTGAGCAGCTTCAATCAATTGTCGTTTTTCATCAGGTATAATAATATCCTCAAGGCTGAACGACAGTCCTCCGGTAGTAGCTCGTTCGAAACCAATTTCTTTCATTTTATCAAGAAACTGAGCGGTTTCAACCGGGCCTACAGTGTTATAAATCTGATCAATCAGAATTCTGAGTTCTTTCTTACCGAGTGTACGGTTTACATACTCAACACCTTCCGGAACAATTCGGTTGAAAAGTACTCGTCCGGTAGTCGTTTTAATAATCTCCGGTTCAAAAGTACCATCTTCCTGCATAACCGGAATACGGACGTTAATCTTTGCGTGCGTTTCAATCTTATTCTGATCAAAAGCGATTAACACTTCATCAGGATTGGAAAATGTTTTTCCTTCACCAAGTTTTCCATTCCCCATCTTGGTCATGTAATAAATTCCAAGAATCATATCCTGCGAAGGAACGGCAACCGGTCCACCACTGGCGGGGCTGAGAATGTTGTGTGAGCCAAGCATCAAAATAGAGGCTTCCATCACTGCATCGTGGCTTAAGGGAAGGTGAACAGCCATCTGATCACCATCAAAGTCAGCGTTAAATGCAGTACAGGAGAGCGGATGGAGACGTATCGCTTTGTCTTCAATCAATACCGGCTGGTACGCCTGAATTCCAAGTCTGTGAAGCGTCGGAGCACGGTTTAACAGCACAGGGTGTCCGTCGATCACTCTTTCAAGTACTTCCCATACAACCTGATCACGCCTGTCAACTACTTTTTTGGCGCTTTTTACCGTTTTCACATAACCGCGTTCAATCAAACGGCGGATTACAAAAGGCTTATAGAGTTCAATGGCCATCTCTTTGGGAAGACCACATTCGTGCATTTTAAGGTCAGGGCCTACAACAATAACAGAACGCCCTGAATAGTCAACACGCTTACCCAGAAGGTTCTGACGAAAACGGCCGCTTTTCCCTTTCAGCATATCACTGAGGGATTTCAGCGGGCGATTGTTGTTCCTTACTGCATTTGATTTTCGGGAATTATCATAGAGGGAATCCACCGCTTCCTGCAGCATACGTTTCTCATTTCTGAGAATCACATCAGGTGCCTTAATATCTATCAGTCTCTTAAGACGGTTGTTTCTGATAATTACGCGTCTGTAAAGATCATTAAGATCTGAAGTCGCAAAACGGCCACCTTCGAGGGGAACAAGAGGTCGCAATTCGGGTGGGATAACCGGAATTACACCTTGAACCATCCACTCCGGACGGTTTTCGGTATGCTGATTTGCAGCACGAAATGATTCAATAACCTGGAGACGCTTCAGTTTCTTTTTCTTACGCATCTGTGAAGTTTCATTCTTCACTTCATAGCGCAACTGGTAGGCCAGGCTGTCGAGTTCCTGCGTTTTCAGGAGCCCTTCTACTGCTTCGGCTCCGTCTTTTACCACAAATCTATCTTCATCGTCCTCATCAAGATCATTATGATCTTCGGGAAGCTGATCTAAAATATCGAATTTCTCTTCTTCAGAAATCAAATCTCCTTTCTTATATCCTAGATCCCTTGCGAGGCCCGGATTAAGAACGACAAATGTTTCATAGTAGACAATTCTGTCGAGATTCTTTGATGAGTATCCGAGCAGGTACGCAATTTTACTTGGCAGAGATTTGAAGTACCAGATATGAACAATAGGCACGGTTAATGTAATGTGGCCCATCCGTTCGCGGCGTACCGCTTTGCGGGTAACTTCAACGCCGCAACGGTCGCATATAATACCTTTGTAGCGAATCCGCTTATACTTACCACAGTGACATTCGTAATCTTTAACCGGGCCGAAGATCTTTTCACAAAAAAGACCGTCCATTTCCGGTTTGAATGTTCTGTAATTGATCGTTTCTGGAGTTAAGACTTCTCCGTGTGATCTTGAAAGTATCGTCTCGGCAGATGCCAGTGATATTCCAATGTTAGAGAAGTCTTTTGTAACAGTTAATGTTTTTGTTGACGGCAAAGGAAAACCTCCGTTTAGATTTATTTAACAGAACAAATTTAGTCGATATGAATTTCGAGGCCTAGACCCATCAATTCACGCAGCAATACTTTAAACGATTCAGGTATATCGCCTTCAGGAAGGTTTTCACCTTTCACTATGGCCTCATACACTTTTGATCGTCCTTTCACATCATCACTTTTCACGGTAAGCATCTCTTTCAAAATATTTGATGCTCCGTATGCATAAAGCGCCCAAACCTCCATCTCACCGAGACGCTGACCACCAAACTGCGCTTTACCGCCCAGTGGTTGCTGCGTAATGAGAGAGTATGGTCCGATAGAACGGGCATGCATTTTATCTTCAATCAAGTGATTCAGTTTCAGCATGTACATTACACCAACTGTTGTCTGCTGGTCTAATGCATAGCCGCTTCGCCCATCATAAAGTTGAACGCGTCCGTCTATAGGCAGACCGGCTTTTTTGAGCTCGCCCTGTACCTGATCATATGATGCTCCATCAAAAATTGGTGATGCATATTTAACACCTAATTTGAGTCCGGCCCAACCAAGAATCGTTTCATATATCTGACCCAGGTTCATACGAGACGGCACACCAAGCGGGTTCAGAACGATGTCT
Organism: uncultured Rhodohalobacter sp.; assembly: GCA_964644975.1. Lineage (GTDB taxonomy): Bacteria > Bacteroidota > Rhodothermia > Balneolales > Balneolaceae > SW132. The sequence continues at coordinate 3,142 of CAZXYQ010000085.1, read as the reverse complement.
ACAGAAGTACCATCTTTCATAAACGGCATATCCTCTTCCGGAACAACTTTGGCAATTACGCCTTTGTTTCCGTGACGACCGGCCATTTTATCACCAACCTGCATCTTCCGTTTTTTGGCAACATATACTTTTGCCTTTTGGATAATGCCCGGTGGCAGCTCATCGCCTACCTGGATTTGATACTTACGCCGTTTAGCATCAGTATCCACTTCTCTTCTTAGGTCACGGTAGTTTTTGAACAGCATTTTTACAAGTTCAACAAGTTCACCGTCAGTTGCCCAGTCAATATTTTCGTTGATATTGACAGGATCTAACTCTTCAAATACTGATTTCTTGTATTTTTCACCTTTTGGTATCAGTTCTACACCGCTGTAATTATAAACTCCGGGTGAGGTTTTATCACGCAAGAGGCTGTACATTTTATCAGCCCACTTAGAGTTAAGATCGGCCAGACGCTGAGAATGACGCTCATTTTCTGCTTCTACGAGCTGCTTCTCTTCTTTTCTTGAGATCTGTTCATCACGCTTACGGCTAAAGAGTTTTGTATCGATTACAACACCTTTAACGCCCGGAGGGGTTTTAAGTGACGCATCTTTCACATCGCCGGCTTTATCACCAAAAATCGCGCGCAGAAGTTTCTCTTCAGGGGTAGGGTCTGTTTCACCTTTAGGTGTAATCTTACCTACAAGGATATCGCCGTGCTGCACCTTAGCACCAACACGGATTATTCCCTGCTCGTTAAGGTTACGCGTTGCTTCCTCACTTACATTTGGAATCTCACGAGTCAGTTCTTCTTCACCACGTTTGGTGTCGCGAACCTGCTGCTCAAATTCTGTAATGTGAATTGATGTGTAAATATCATCCTGAACAATGCGCTCGCTAATCACGATTGCATCCTCAAAATTGTACCCTCTCCAAGGCATAAATGCCACAAGAAGGTTACGGCCCAGCGCAAGTTCACCTTTTTGAGTTGCGCAGCCATCAGCAATGGCGTCACCCTCTTTCACCTTATCACCTACATCTACGATTGGACGCTGGTTTACAGTAGTATCCTGGTTACTGCGCTCAAACTTCTTGAGCTTATATGATTTAATACCATCATCGAAATAGCAGTTCTCTTCAATTTCAGACCTGATATATTTGATGCGGATTTCATCGCCACTCACATACACCACTTCACCTTCACCCTCTGCGCTGATAATAGCACGGGAATCTTTAGCGGCACGCTGCTCGAGTCCGGTACCAACAATAGGTGAATCTGGTCGCAAGAGCGGTACTGCCTGTCGCTGCATGTTGGATCCCATGAGCGCACGGTTGGCATCATCGTGTTCAATAAACGGAATTAGCGCGGCGGCGAGTGATGTAATCTGGTTAGCAGATACATCCATAAATTCAATTTCGCCGGGTTTGGCCAAACCTACGTTACTTTCTCTAAATCTTGAGAAAATTGCGTCATTTTCAAAATTGCCGTTTTCAGTAAGAGGAGCATTAGCCTGAGCAATAATAGTTTCATCCTCTTGCTCTGCAGCCAAATATTCAACATCGTCTGTAACAACACCCTCTTTTACCCTTCTGTAGGGTGTTTCGATAAAACCGAAGTCGTTCACCTTGGCGTGAATACAGAGTGATGTAATCAGTCCAATGTTCGGGCCTTCAGGAGTTTCAATCGGGCAGAGACGTCCGTAGTGAGTATAGTGAACATCACGAACCTCAAAACCGGCACGCTCTCGCGTAAGACCACCGGGCCCAAGCGCAGACATACGACGTTTGTGAGTGATTTCAGCTATCGGATTGGTTTGATCCATAAACTGAGACAGCTGATTTGTTCCAAAGAAGCTGTTAATGACACTCGAAATTGTTCTTGCATTCACAAGATCCTGTGGCGTCAGCTGTTCAGCATCCCTTGAGTTCATTCGCTCACGGATGGTTCTTGCCATACGCGCAAGACCAACTGCAAACTGTTGTCCCAGTTGTTCTCCCACTGTTCTCACGCGCCTGTTGCTCAGGTGATCAATATCATCAACCTGAGACTTCATCTCTTTCAGACGGATCACTTCTTTAACAATCGCAACAATATCTTCATTAGTCAGATATTGTTTTTCGGGATCAACATCTACTTTAAGACGTTTGTTCAACCTGTAGCGGCCAACTTCTCCAAGATCGTATTTCTTATCGCTGAAAAAGAGACGCTCAAGAACCTGGCGTGCTGTTTCAGGATCCGGCATTTCACCGGTTCTGATCTGCTGATAAATTTCTGAAAGCGCTGAAACATCATCATGCGATGAATCTTTTCGCAGCGTGTTCATTACAACAGAGCGGTCTGACTCTTCTGTGCCGAGTTTCTGGATCAGAGTCTTTTTAACTCCGGCTTCTTTGAAGATTTCGTGATCTTCTTCCTCAATTTCATGGTCCCGCTCAAGCAGAATTTTTCTGCTGGTGGCTTCTGTGACCTCCCCTGTCTCGTCGTCAACTACTTCTTCGGTCACATCAACAGCAAGATCAACTGCTAAGCGCTGGCCAACTGCATTTTCTTTAAATGCTTTTTTAGTTCCAATATCTACCTCTTCGGAAAGACCAAAGAGATTCAGAATTTCCATGTCTGATGAAAATCCAAGAGCCCTTAAGAGTGTAGTGGCAGGAATTTTTTTCTTCCTGTCGATGTAAGCCCAGAGCACGTCTCTGATATCGTTGGTAAATTCAATCCATGAACCTTTGAAAGGTATAACACGTGCTGAATAGAGCTGCGTACCATTTGGATGAACAGACTGACCAAAGAACACACCCGGTGAACGGTGTAGCTGACTCACAATAACGCGCTCAGCACCGTTTACAATAAATGTACCACGGTCAGTCATCCATGGCAGATCGCCTAGAAATACTTCCTGTTCAATTGTTTCAGCCGCTTCATCTGAGTCATCCAGAGAGGATAGACGCAGCTTTGCTTTTAGCGGTATTGCGTACGTTAAACCGCGTTCCTGACATTCCCTCATATTGTATTTGGGAGTATCAACCGAGTAATAGACAAATTCAAGGATATGAGTTTCCCGGCTATCGCTGATGGGGAAATTCTCATTAAAAATTCGTTGAAGGCCTTGATTTATTCTATCCGAAGGTGCAATATCAAGCTGCGCGAAATAATTAA
>CAZXYQ010000084.1:0-12721 GCA_964644975.1 uncultured Rhodohalobacter sp. | reverse complement strand
GCCACTGCTGATACGGCTGCCAGGCTTGAAGAAGCTCCGTTCGGTTTTTTGGCAATATCCGTTGCTTCGGCTGAACTACTGGTGATCTGTTCAGGTATTGCACTTTTGGGAGGTGGAATTCTTTTTTTAGCAGGATACAAAACCCGCTATGCTGCTCTGCTACTTGTACTTGTATTGATTCCTATCACACTTACGGTTCAAGTAAGTGGGCAGACATTGGGCCCATTGTTTAAAAACATTGCCATAATGGGTATCCTAATTTTCTTCTTGGTCAATGGCGCTCTGGCATACAGCATTGATACATTTATGGAGAACAGGAAACCATTGAAGGATCACAACGATAGCAACAGTTTATCATCAAAACCCTTTCGTTAATTTAGCGGGATCCTGACATGGTCTTATATGAGGCAGACTCTTTAAACTCTTATCAGGCGCTATAATTAATGCTGAGAGAAGTATTTTTGAATAGAAAAAATTTACCGAAATAGAATTTTGAGCGCTTAAAATGGATAAAATTCAATCTGGTGAGGCGATACACCTCGGCTTTTAACAAGTATCACTTACCGTCCGAACGGAATGGTTACGCTCAGCCACGGCACGCCGATAAAAGAACCCAGTCCCTCAAGAGGCCGGATAAGTGCAAAATCAACGGCAAAGTTTTCAGGTGCCCACCGGGTACCGAAAGATGCAATACCATTAAAACTAGTACCGGGGAACAGGTAGTTTTCTGATACAAGGTGTATGTTCTTGCTGACCCGTATCATCCCGCTGATATTTACGGCGGGTGTGCTCGTAATTTCTCCGCCGCCAAATCCATATCCCAGGCCAAGCGATAGGTTTCTGTCCCTGTTTCCAAACGTAGAAGTGCCGTATAGCAGGCCGCCTCCACCTGAATCTTCACCAATAACGCCCCCAATAAGCGCTCCGGCTGCTATATGGATATTCTCGTTCGCTACCGGAATGGAGATTTTTGGGGTGATCCATACCGGAGTTGACCCGGTTCCAAAAAGAAATGTGGGGACCAGTCCGCCGCCGATCGAAAAGTTTTTCGTTACGCCGTAGTTTACATTATTGAAGAAGATCCAGGTGTTCTGATAGTAGCCGTGACCCTTTCTCAGTCCAATTGCATTGGGGGCAAACAGATATCGGGTAGCCTGCGGATTTTCAAACCAGTACTCGCCATCGCGAATCTGTGAGTCATCTATACGGGTCATAGACCTGATATTATCCCTGCGGATGGTAACTCTTCCAATCGATTCGGTGAGAAGCACAACCTCGGCCTCTGTTTCAGAAATCAGCTCACCTATAAACACATTACCGTCTGTGGTTACAACTCTGAAAAATTCTGTATCCCGTGCTTCTGCCTGTTCAGGCAGGCAAAAAGTGACGGATATGAATGAGATAATAAAAAGGGCCAGAGATATTTTTTTCATGAGGGCTATATGTTTGAAATGAATGCAATAACAGTTGAATAATTGGTGTCCGCTTTCTAATGGTATTGTTCGATCCTGATTTGTTCAGACAATAAAAGCGAAAAATTGGTGAGCGTCATAATGGCTTCTGAGCCGTGCATTATATCTGAATACTGGCGAGGTCTCAGGTATTATTAAAGATTTAGGATCCGATTCACTCGGAGAATAACGGAAAAAGTTACTTCAGTTTAGCTGGAAAAAAAATCGTGCATAATGATATTTAATATTTTCAAATCTAGAAATTAGAAATTTGTTGATCCATTCTGACAGAGATTCAGCCTCACAAATTCACTGTATCGCGAATGCTTTAATCAATCTTAATATCATTTGCTTTAAGCCAAATATTTTCGATTATTGTGTCAACCTCACATTCAAATAAGAAGATCTATGGGCGAAGAGCGTGTAAAGGTACCGGAATCGAAGGAACAGTCTCAAAAATTCCTGAAATATCTGCTGCGTGACGTGCGCGCTATGGGGAAAATGCTGAAAGAAGGGTGGTTTGAGGTTGATAATATCAGAATCGGGGCGGAACAAGAGATCTGCCTGATCGACCGCAACGCAAAACCGGCGCCCATTGCAATGGAGCTTCTGGAAGTACTGAACGATAAAAGCTTTACAACGGAGCTCGCTAAATTTAACCTGGAGACCAACCTCGACCCGCTTCTATTCAAGGGGAAATGTCTTTCTCAGATGGAGCTTAATATCCAGAAAAAGCTCGATTATGCCCGAAAAAAAATTAAAGCGTTTGACGGGGATATTGCCCTCGCAGGGGTTCTGCCGACTATACGTAAGTCAGATCTGGATATTGAAAACCTGACTCCACTGCCGAGATATCGCGCCATTTGCGATGCGATAAATAAATTGCGAGGTGAGGAGTATGACCTTAGAATTCAGGGCACGGACGAGCTTCTTATGAAATTCGATACGCCACTGCTTGAGGCCTGTAATACCGGCTTTCAGGTTCATCTGCAGGTAAATCCGGACGATTTTGTTCATAAATACAATCTTGCTCAGGCGATTACCGGTCCGGTGCTGGCGAGTGCCGTCAACTCTCCGCTGCTGTTTGGAAAACGGCTCTGGAAAGAGACCCGTATTGCGCTCTTTCATCAATCGGTGGATACGCGAAAAGTGGGGGATCATCTCAGAGAATCGAGTCCGCGCGTAACGTTTGGAAACCAGTGGCTGAAAGAGAGTATACTGGAAATCTACCAGGAAGATATTGCGCGCTATAGGGTAATTCTCAGCTCAGAAATTGATGAAGATGTTGAAAAAATGATGGAAGAGGGGAAAGTGCCGGAACTGATGGCGCTTCAGGTACACAACGGTACGGTCTACCGCTGGAACCGCCCCTGCTACGGAATAAGCAACGGAAAGCCGCACCTGCGAATAGAAAACCGGGTGTTCCCCTCCGGTCCTACCGTCACTGACGAAATTGCAAACGCTGCGTTCTGGCTCGGTCTGCTGAACGGAATGGATGAAGAGTATCCAGACATTAGTAAGGTGATGGATTTTGATGATGCCAAGATGAATTTTTTTGCCGCTTCAAAACTCGGTTTAGATACCAAATTCAGGTGGATTAACGATTCCAGGTATTCCGCCGTTGACCTTATATGTAAAGAGCTTTTGCCGCTGGCGCGTGAAGGGCTCAAAAATGTGGGTGTGGATGAGGGAGATATAACCAGCTATCTCGACATTATTGAGGAGCGAACCGAGGTTGGGCAAACCGGCAGCTACTGGGCCATTCAGTCCTACAACTCACTCACGAAAGATGTTACCCGCGAGCAGGCGTTAACCGCTATTACAAACGCCATGATAAAAAATCAAAAAAAGGGCGAGCCGGCGCACAAGTGGGGTCTTGCAAAGCTCGATGATATGGAGATGTGGCAGCCCTCTTCACTGCTGGTAGAGGAGTTCATGACGACCGATCTGTTTACCGTTCAGAAAGATGATATTATTGAACTGGTTGCGAACCTGATCGACTGGCGGCGGATTCGGTATGTTCCCGTTGAAGACGACAGCAAGCATCTGGTTGGATTGGTGAGTATGCGAATGGTTTTCAGGGAATACAACAACATTATTCACGAAAAAGGTACGGCCAGCAGTTCAGTAGATGACGTGATGATCAACAACCCCATCACCATTCATCCTGAAGCTTCCATTCTTGAAGCTGTGGATATTATGGACAGCCAGAAGATTGGCTGCCTGCCCGTTGTTAAAAATAATCGCCTTGTTGGAATTATTACTGAACAGAACTATATGACCATTACAAAACGGCTTTTAAGGTCCCTTGATAAAAACCGTTTAACCGAAACCTAGCCTGATTGAATTATGGGAGAACAAAAATTAAAGCTCGCTAAAGATCCGGAAACAAGAAAACTGTTTTTGAAGCATCTGCTGCACGACGTTGAAGCTATAGAGCAGATGCTGGATGAAGGGATGTTTGAATCGGGAGTGACAAGAATTGGAGCGGAGCAGGAATTTTGCCTTGTAGACAGCCATTTCAAGCCGTCGAAGAACGCATCGAGTGTGCTTCAGATGATAGACGATAAACATTTTACACCTGAACTTGCGAAATACAACCTCGAGATCAATCTAGATCCTCTCGATATAAGCCCCAATTGCTTTTCGCAGATGGAGAAGCAGCTTGTAGATCTTTTGGCAAAAGCCGAAAAGGCAGCGGCCTCTATGGGCGAAAAGGTAATCTTGACGGGTATTCTGCCAAGTATAGATTTCAGGGCCGTTCAAATAGAATACCTGACTCCAAAAGAGAGGTATAAGGCGCTCACGGATATATTGTTGGAACTGCGTGGCGGGCATTTTGAGCTCAATATTATTGGTGTTGATGAACTCATTTTGCAGCACGACAACATTTTGTTTGAGGCGTGTAATACAAGTTTTCAGTGCCATCTTCAGGTTGAACCAGATCGTTTTGCCGATATCTATAACTGGGCTCAGCTGATTTCGGGGCCGGTTCTTTCGATTGCAGCCAATTCTCCTCTGCTTTTAGGCAAACAGCTTTGGTCGGAAACGAGAATTGCCTTGTTTCAACAGAGTATAGATACCAGGGGGAAAGGGTATAATTTCAGAGAGCGTGAACAGCGGGTTACCTTTGGCAATCGATGGATAAAAGGTGTTGGTGATGTGTTTAAAAATGATATTGCCAGGCACACCCTTCTATTTTCTACCCATATCGAGAACGACTCCCTGGAACTGCTGAACAGCGGAAAGATACCGGAACTTAAAGCACTGCAACTCCATAATGGTACGATTTATAAGTGGAATCGGCCCTGTTTCGGCGTAACAAATGGTTTGCCTCATCTGCGGATTGAAAACCGATATTTGCCGTCAGGACCAACTGAAAAAGATGAGATCGCAAATCTCGCGTATTGGGTCGGTTTAATGAGCAGTATGCCAGATAAATATGCCGGGAATTGGGACTCACAACCATTTGAAGACGCGAAAGAAAATTTTTATAAGGCCGCAATGTGGGGTATTCAAAGTGGAATGGTCTGGGAGGGCGAATTGATATCTGCTCATAGACTCACTCTGGAAATTTTGTTGCCCATGGCGCAGAAAGGGCTGGAAACGTTAGGTATCGATAAAAAAGATATTGACGGGTATTTATCAATAATTCGCGGAAGAGCCGAGAAACACTTAACAGGTGCACGATGGACTATAAATAGTTATCGATCACTCAAAAAATCGCACACAAGAGAAGAATCTGTTGTCGCACTTACGGCAATTATGCATGAACGGCGAAAATCCGGGAAGCCCTCATTTGAATGGGAAATCGTACGCCCCGAAGAACTGGAGGATGTGGAATTTCGATATGATATCGTGAGCAGTGTAATGAGCACAGATCTTGTTACGGTGGTAGAAAATGACCTCTCTGAACTTGTGCTTAAGATAATGGAGTGGAGAAATATCCGTCATCTGCCGGTGGAAGGGCAGGGTGGTAAACTCAAAGGAATTATTACAAAGAAGCGTATCATTAATTATCTTGCAAGTGATAAAACGAACAAGTTCTCCATAGCTGCAGATATAATGGACAATAACCCCGTTACTATTGGACCAAATGAGGATTTGAAGTACGCCATGCTGCTAATGCTGGACAAACAAATAAGTTGTCTTCCCGTTGTCGAAAATGGCCGCCTTGTGGGTATTCTTACAGATAAAGATACCAAAGAGGTGTGGGAAAAGATTAAAAAGCCAAATGATTCAAGAAACTGAACCTAAGACAAAAGAAACAATCAGACCTGACAGAATACAGTTGGCAGAATCCGGCGGAAACGAAGGGCCGGTTGTGGTACTTTTCGTAGGAATACACGGAAATGAAACTGCAGGGGTATCTGCAATCGTCAATGTCTTTAATGAGGGTTTGGCGGACGAAGGACTTTTAAAAGGGACTCTGTACGCAATTCGTGGAAATATTGAGGCGCTTAAGCGTGGAGTCAGATATATTGATACCGACCTGAACAGGCTCTGGGAGATTTTTGACACTGACAGGGATTATTCGCACGCGTACCGACAGTCAAAACAGGTGCCGGCTGAATATGATGAAAGCTTACAGATAAAATTGGCCATTGAAGAGATTCTCGAGAAACACGGCCATGATGAGAAGATTATATTTGCGGATCTACACACTACCTCATCAGAAAGCTGTGCATTTATCCTGATAAACGATACTCTGAACAACCGGCAAATTGCCAGAAAATTTCCCGTTCCGCAAGTCCTTGGAATCGAAGAAAATATTCACGGTACGCTGCTGAGCTACATTAATAATCTTGGCTATCGGGCCATTGGGTTTGAGGCGGGAGCCCATACCGCAAAAGATTCGGTAAAACGGAGTGAAGCGTTTATCTACTTGCTGCTGCACTATACGGGGCTCATCAAACTTGGGCGGGAAAAACTCAGGGAGGCTGAAGAAAAAATTCAGGCACATGCAAGCGTTCCGGATACCTACTTTGATATTCGATACCATCACTTCGTTGCTAAGCCAGAAAATTTCAACATGTTTCCGGGATTTCACAACTTCGATCGTATTGAAAAAGGTGCGCCGCTCGCTTATGACAACGGTAAACTGATTAAGGCTCCTGAATCGGGCAGGATTTTTATGCCGCTCTACCAAAAGAAAGGGAATGATGGATTTTTGATACTCGACCGCGTTTCACCTTTTTGGCTTACGCTCTCCTCCTGGTTCAGGAACAGTTCGGCTCACAGCATACTTAAGTACCTGCCTGGCGTAACTAAAAAAAGCCGCCAGGTGTACGAGGTAGATCGCCGGATCGCAAAGTTTCTTGTGAAAGAGATCTTTCACCTTCTCGGTTATCGTGTAGTGGAGAAAAACGATGAAACCTTTACCTGCTACCGCCGTTGATTTTAATTTTAAATATCCATCTTAACACTCGAATTGTAATGTCTGTATCTGTCATCTCTTATCTAATGTCTCATATCTCTGATCTCATAACTTATGCTTGATTTCCGATTTGTTGACGGCACGCGCCTGACTGCAGTTATTGAAGCCTTAATATTTTCGAGCCCGGAACCTATCGGATGGGAAAAACTCTCGGAGATAGTACAGGAGAATGAAGAAGAGCTGGAAATTGACGAAGAAATTGTGAAGCGGACTGTTGCGCGGTTAAATGAGCGATATGAGGAGAACGATCTCGCTTTCAGGGTTGAGCAGACGGCGGGTGGCTATACGTTTGTAACCCAGCCACGCTATCACCCCTGGCTGAGTGTCTTTCAGCACGAAAATGCGTACCGTAAGCTATCGCAATCGGCAACGGAAACACTGGCCATTGTGGCTTATCGTCAGCCGATCACCAAGCCGGAAGTGGATCAGATCCGCGGAGTGGATTCGGGCTACATCCTCCGTCAGCTCCTGGAAAAGATGCTTGTTAGAGTTTCGGGCCGGGCAGATTCACCGGGGAAACCGCTGCTCTACAAAACCACAAAGTATTTTCTGAAACACTTTGGCATCAACTCAGTGGACGAACTCCCTAAACCGCGTGAAATTGACGAAATTCTAAAAGATGATGATATGGCCGATCACCGGCGTCTGCTAATGGAGAGGCAGATGGAGCTCGAAGATGAAGAGGCACGGAAAATATTTGATGAATACACGGAAAAAAGAGAAGAAAAAGAGACTGAAAATAACCCTCTGAACGGGACTGGAAACGAAAACAGCTCAGATCAAAAAAAGGATCAAGACGAAGAAAACCCACAAAAATAGAAATCAAAAAAAGTTATAGCCGGCCGACAGGCATTACCTGAAATCAGTCTCATATCTCTAATCTCTCCTCTCATATCTATTCAAATATATCTATTCAAAATCGACTGTTGAAAACGACCTTAAGAGTGTGTACTTTGATACACACTCAAGTTTCACTTAGTTAACGATTTTGTCTGATAAAAGTATAACTGCTTCTGTACTCTGGGATCGATTTGGTTTGGGTATCTCTGCAATATGCGCCATTCACTGCCTCTTTTTCCCTGTTCTTATTGCATTGATGCCGATTGCATCTGTCGGATCTTTCCTCGCTGAATGGCTGCACCCACTGTTTGTAGGGTTGATTGCGCCTACTGTCTATTTTGCCTCCAAAAGAAGCCATTTTGACAAGCGAATTACGTCTCTTCTGGTCTCGGGTTTTGTGTTAATCCTGGCCGGTTGGCTAATTGGCCACTACTGGCTCGGAATCTGGTCTGAGACGGGCCTGACGCTGGGGGGCAGTGTTCTGCTGATCACGGGCCACTGGCTCAATTACCGGCATCATCAAAAATGCACCAACCACTCGCATAAACATCATCCAGTTGAAGAAAAAGAGCCGCAAATGGCAGAACATTTATGAAACGACTCAACTTTACACTCGACGATGATACGGTGAAGCTCCTGGAACGACTTTCCCGGAAATACTACAAAGGGAATAAATCACAGACGGTACGGGCCGCACTTGAAAGCCTTGCCGCTCATCAGGGGCATGAAGGCTGGGTAATTACGGGGTATACCCCAACCAAAGCCGACCACGATATTAACTGTCATAGCTGCGGCAGCGAGCAAAATGAAGGAAATGTATTGTTTAAACCTGTATTTGAGCGGGGAAGCAGTCCATCCGCAATCAAATCGATCCCGAGCGAGGAGTGGGTTGAGTGTCCCACCTGTCTTGAAACCAAATAATATTTAATTCAGATCACCTATCACATTGCCCAAAGCCCGTTGCTCTCCCTGCTGATAATCATTGACCTGGGTTTTGCCCAACTGCACGATTCAGTTCATGCCACAGAGTCTGTGCATTCAGAGAGAGCGACCAGTCATATGATCAACTACCGGTTGATCACTGGGATGACGACTGCCTGGCGTGTACGCTAATCTTTTCCGCACTATCCGATGTTGAATTATCTGCACTGTAGCCGTTCCAATCTTTGACTAACTACTTATAATGTCCAGCTTATGGCTACCCCCCTACGAGCTGAACAACCTCAATAGCCCATTTAACTCTGTATTTCTGTGAAACTCTGTTGAGGAGGCATTTGGGTTAGGTAAAAGAAGCCTGGTAGGAGCCTGTATCTCTTTTGAAGAAACAAACACATATTTACATAATTAAATATTTAGTCTAGTCTAAATTATTATTACATTTGAGTGGAACTTTTTTAGAAGATAGATTAATTCAGATCGAACCACCGATCGATGCAGATTATTATGAAAACAGAAAATTTATTTGTGAGGCTCATGTTGATGCTGCTTTTTAGCACCGGAGTTCTTCAATCCCATGCAACTAATACAAATGAGTCCCTGCGCGGAGTGATAATGGAATCAGCTACAGGCAAACCGATACCCGGTGCGTCTATACTGATTGAAGAATTGAATCGCGGAGATGCGGCGAATTCTGATGGACAGTTTGATATCTCAGGCCTGCCTTCCGGATCATACACGCTGATTGTCCGTTCTGTAGGATTTCAAACCGTTCGACTAAATATCGACTATCCCAAAGAGGAGCGGCTTGTTATCCGTATGCAAGTGGAAACAGTGAGGGGGAAGGATGTGATCGTAACAAGCTCTCCGATTGGGCGAAATATTCAGTATCAGCCGGCACAGGCATTGAACAGAGAGGCACTTCAGCAGAATGCCGCTCCAAGTTTGGGAGAAATTTTGGACGGTAATCCGGGGGTATCGACACGATCCTTTGGATCGGCACCTTCGCGTCCCGTCATACGCGGCCTGGATGGCGATCGCGTCCTGGTTCTTCAAAATGGGGAAAGAATGGGAGATCTCTCCGGAACAGCTGTGGATCACGCTGTATCTCTCGATCCACTCTCTATGGATCGGGTAGAAGTAGTAAGAGGACCCGCCAGTCTCCTTTACGGATCCAGCGCAATTGGCGGCGTGGTGAATATGTTCAGCAACGACATGCCTCGCGAATGGGAGAGGGGTTCCTCAGGCAGCCTGGCAACCCATGTAGCTACCGTAAATGATATGGGAGCCGGACTGGCGCGCTTTCAGCAGGGATGGGACAGCTTTGCAGTAACGGGACGTGTTGTCTACCGGAATGGTGGCGACATTCGAACGCCCGATGGACGGCTGCCCGATACATCCGTAAATAACATCAGTTATGGAACGGGAATGGGATATCGGTCAGGTAATTTTGAGACGGGCCTCTCCATCTCAGGGATGGATTATACCTACGGGCTGCCCGAAGCGATCGATGATCCGAATGAAAATGTGGAGATTCGGATGAACCGAACAAATATTCAGAGTATTTCAACACTAAAGATGGACCGTTTTTTTGAACTCGCTGAACTGAGAATACAGCTCAGCGATTACGGCCACGATGAGTTTGAGTCTGAAATTAATCCTGACGCTTCCGTAAACGAAGATCTTGAAATTTCCTTCAACCAACAGACCGTGAGTAGTTCATTACTGCTGCGGCACAGGTCTATTGGCCGATTTGAAGGGGCCCTCGGTTTAAGTATGAACTATTCTCAGCTTGCCGTTGGCGGCGGTGAAGCGCTGACTCCGGACGCCGAGAGTTACTTTCTTGCCGGATATCTTTATGAGGAAATCCGACTGAATTCACGTTTTAATATCAAAACCGGAGCCCGGCTGGAGTTCAAGGAGACGTTTGTAAAAACCAACGAGCTCTTTACGGATCCCGCTGAATTTGAAGATCGTTCTGATATGATTTTTGCCGGTGCCATCGGGCTGAACTATACGCCCAACAGAAACTGGGAGGCGGGTTTCCAGATGGCGAGAGCATTCCGCACTCCCGGCATCGAGGAACTCTATTCCTATGCACCGCACCTGGCTGCCGGCTCATTTGATATCGGTGACCCAACCCTGGACAACGAAATTAGCCTCGGTACCGACCTGTTTTTGAAGTACAGATCGAACCGCATTTATAGCGAACTATCCCTGTATGTAAATCGCATGAACAATTTTATCAATTTTTCACCAACAGGGGAAGTTCACGGACCATCCGGACTTCCGGTATTTGAATACGGATCCACTGACGCTCTGCTATATGGGTTTGAGTTTCAGACCGATTTTACATTTACCGAACGCTTCCGCGCAGGAGTTGGATTCGATTACGTGAGAGGCCGGGAGCGGACGGGCGAACAGAACGACCTGCCATTTATTCCGCCATTTCGTACACATCTGTCCATGATGTATGATACAGGTGGTTGGTGGGCGGGGCCAAGGCTCAGAATTGCCAATTCACAAGACAGAGTAGCACCTAATGAAGATCTGACCGACGGCTACCTGCTGGTTGGAATGGATGCCGGATACCGATTTGGCCACGGTGTATCATTCTCCCTGCGAGTCGATAATCTGCTTAACGAAAGCTACCGCGATCACCTGAGTCGCGTGGAAGACCGCAACAACCCGATGCCGGCGCGGAATGTCAATGCGATGCTGAGGTGGGAGTTTTAATTACCAAAAAATTGATGGCAGGGCAGTACCTCAGCAGTTTTGCCCTCCCGCTCAAAGTGATCGTTTTGGTTTTGAGTGACGATGAAGCCTTTATCCATATCAAAAAAGTCAAGTGCTTCGAATAAACCGTTCAGTTCACGATCCAGGTTATCCGGCGTCAGCTCGTAGCAAACTTGCACGACCATCTGTACTCTATCTTTTTCAGAAACCACGAAATTACACTCACCCTTTTCGGAGAAATAGCATATATCTTTAAACCTTCTCCGCAGATGTAGGAAAACCAAATTTTCCAGAATTCTGCCATAATCTTCAGAGAATGACTTTGAATTCACATTGATTAATCCAGTGTCTATGGCATACACTTTACGTGGGTTGATGGACTGCTTCCGCGCTGAGTAGCTGAACTTTGGAATAAAATGAAGCAACCAGGTTTGTTCCAGATGTGAAAAGTATTCCATGACCGTGCTGGTGGCTCCGATTCCGAAAAGAGACTTCAGCTTGTTTCCTGTAACCAGATTTCCCACATTCGATACTAGGTAAAGTGCCAGTCGCTGTAACGTTTTTACATCCCTGACACCATAACGGGCAGCAATATCCCGCAACAATATATCCTCAAAAAGCTGATGTAGAATATTATCGTTTTCTGATTTTACATATTCCGGAAATCCGCCGGTCTCCATGTACTTCTTTAGCGAAGCTTCTGATGGTTCGAGTGACTTAAACTCGCAAAACTCATTCCATGAAAAGGGGAAAAGCTCCTTTAGGAGATGCCTGCCCGTTAACTTGGTTCCTAATTCACTGCTCAGCAGCGAGGCATTTGATCCGGTGATAACCAATTGAAATCCTTCGTCCAGTTTTTGACGAACGTATCTTTCCCAACCGTCTATTACCTGTATTTCATCGAAAAAAAGGATGTTACTTTTTTGTTCGGTTATGATCTGATCGAGACGGGTAAAATCATTCAATTCCAGTTCATATAAACGCGGATCTTCAAAATTGAGGTAAAAAGCTTCTTGATACTTATTTTTTAGCCATTGATGCAGCAATGTGCTCTTTCCGCATCGCCTGATTCCAGAGATGATAAGGGCATGAGATCTTAACTCAGGCATCGCATCAAGGTGGTGCCTAATTAGCCCGATATCCCTATTTAAGAGGTTATTTTTTTGGGCTTCCGCAACTTCTTTTAAAACCGATTTTAGTATCATGACATAATTGTTTGATGCTAAAATACAATAATGTTGTTTAGTAAACAATAAATATATTGTTTACTAAACAACAGAATTTAAAAGATCTGTACTAAGAAGAGAATAGCTCTCTTTGA
>CAZXYQ010000083.1:0-12839 GCA_964644975.1 uncultured Rhodohalobacter sp. | reverse complement strand
ACATTGTTAATCGAACTCAGAGTAAAAGAAAAGTTTTGAAACCGGTACAAAGGCTAATTATTCTAACAAACGCTCTGCTGCACTTACAAAACGGAGGGCGTCACGACGGGAGAAATCCTGCATTATGAGCGTTCCGTTTATTTCAAGATCGCTAAAAATATCGACATGATCTCTGTTGAGTATGGTCAGTTTACCCTCACTAAACGATATTTCGCTTATTTCATAGAGTGGGATGGCCATAGCCCGGTCGAGCAGAGTTCGAACACCGCTGGAAACCATTGATTTCAGGATCTCGGCAAAATGAGACTCGCTACTATCCCGGTTAATTTCACTGCTTATTCGCACCAATTCTCCATCTGAAAACTGAATTAATAAATCCGATTCAGTTAGCAAAAAATCCACAGAACCCTCACGGTTTGTAATGGCACGCAGTGCATCTGAATGCGACATGCGATCGGTAAATGATACGTCCATGTCATCACCGCTAATCATGATTTTTGAAGATTGGGCTATAACCTGCTGGGGAACAGGTATGAACAGGACGAGTGCAAAAAGGAGAGGCAGTGCATTTGTCAAGGAGAGAGGATTCATGTCAGAGTGCATTAATTACAATTATATCTGATAATCGCTACGTCTGAATCATGGGTAAGTTTCACTATTGAACGCTGAAGTTCAGGTAAAAAAAAAGCCACGCATCAGATGCGTAGCTTTTTCAAAGAATAACGTTTAGACTAAAAATTAATTTAGTAGCTTGATCCTGTATCTTCCGGTGGAAGGATAACTGAGTCAATTACGTGAACAACGCCGTTTGTGGCTTCAACATCTGCCTGCGATACGGACGCATCATTTACGCGAACGCCGTAATTTGTTACAGAGATCGTGACTTCGCTTCCCTGCACTGTTTCTGCGGTCATTCCGTCACTGAGGTCGCCTGACATCACTTTGCCGGGGACAACATGATAGGTAAGTATCTCAATGAGCATGTCCCTGTTTTCGGGCTGCAGAAGAGATTCGAGGGTGCCGTCGGGAAGAGCGGCAAATGCTTCGTTAGTTGGCGCAAACACTGTAAATGGACCATCGCCTTGTAGTGTCTCTACAAGACCGGCTGCATCAACTGCCGCTACGAGTGTAGAGAGTGCTTCTGTGTCAGATGCTAACTCAACAATATCCTGATGGTGATTGTGCTCTTTTTCTGATGTGCTGAATGGTGCCATTGCAAGAATCGCAATCGCGACAAACGACAGCAGTGCTATTTTAAAAGTTGTCATAACTGATTTTATTTAATTGGGGGTTAAGGATTCATCATATTTTTATATGCTTGAATCATAACACTCAACGACCAACTGTTTGATAATGTTCCTTTTTTAAATGGCACTCCGTGATTTGCTCCTGCATTCTATTTAAATGCAGTGCAGGCAATTAACAGAGTTAGAATAAGTTTTAACAAATGAAACAGGGTATCATTTTGTCTTAAAACCTTTTTAAAAGAGGTAATTTGAGAGGGAATTGAATTTCAAAGAGTGTAAGAGTGAATATTTTATTTTTAACGATGATAGGTATATGCGGAATGGCATTTGTATAAAGAGCAGTACAATCTCATGAAACAACCTTCGGATCAGCAAATTAATTTGTGGGCGGAAAAGATTAGCAGGTCGGACAGGGCATCGTTTGATCAGCTCTTCAGGTCGCTGTACCCTTTATTAATGAGTTTTGCCATGCGTTACACTGATGATCGGGCCGCAGCAAAAGATATAACACAGGACTGTTTTGTGAAGCTGTGGCAGCGCCGCGATAAAATTGATCCGGAGAAATCTCTGAAAAGCTTTCTCTACACAATGGTGCGAAACCGGGCGCTTACCATGATACAGGATTACTCAGATACTACGGTTGATCATGAGCTGGTCAGTGATATCAGATTAAATGTAAGCCTGGAACATGAAACAGAGGAGGCTCTCGGGGAGCTTCATATCCGTCTTGGGTTTGAGAACAGATCTGATAGAGTAGCCGGGTACATCCAGAAATATAGCCGCTATCTGGTAGCTGCAGTCGCCTTGTTGGTTATCGGCGGCGTACTCTTTTTTGTACCGCAGCACGTGGAGGCGCCCCGCGGAGATCTTGCACAGGTGAATCTTCCGGACGGTAGCTATATTGAACTCAACAGCGGCTCAGCAATCCAGTTCAACCGGCTCTATGGATTTACCAATCGAACGATATCGCTAAACGGGGAGGCGTGGTTTGAAGTGGAAAGTGGAAGTAAATCTTTTATTGTAAAAGCTCATGGAACCGTAACGCAAGTAACCGGCACCGAATTTTCGGTACGCTCCTGGGCCGATGATCCCGAAGGCGAAACCCGCGTAGCCGTCACAAAGGGATCGGTACAGTTTTTCCCTGAAGAGTCTGGCGAACATGCGGTGAATATAAACGCCGGGCTTCTGTCCGCCTGGAGTCCCGGGAAAATCCATCCGCATGAACCCATTCAGGCAGAGCTGGAGCGTATTACCGGGTGGCGGGACCGAATGTTCATATTTTATGATGAACAACTCCAGCGAATCTTTCGTGATATTGAGAGGAGGTTTGACCTTCAAATAGATTTGCAGATTGGGGATCGTTCAGGGGAGACGCTTACCGGCTACTACCGGCAGGTTGAAAGTGCCGAGTCGCTGCTGGATGATATCTGTACGGTAGCCGGCCTGAACTATGCCGAAACCGCAAACGGTTTCAGGGTCTATTAAGAGTATGAACATCAAATGGGCATATAGTCCGTCGATACTGACAGACCTGCTGCAGATTTCGATGTCCGCGGAAGCCCAGCAGAAAGCGGCGAAACTCTACAGCTTTGAATTCCGGGGAGAGCCGCTTGAACACGTGCTTGATAGAATCGCCGGGGAGACAGAAATGGACCTTTTGAGAGGAGTGGAGGTTTTTGAACGAATAAATAACGAAACCGTTGATGGGGTATTGAAAGCGGCGCTGGCAGATCATGGATTCGACTACCTGATCTTCTCCTCGGGCACGATAGTAGTTATTAAAATGAGATCGGAAGGCCCGGCATTTGGCGTGTTCTCAGGAACGGTATTGGATAGGCGTACCGGTGAGCCTGCAGATTGAATTTTAAAGTTATGGATTGAATCGTTTTATTTTTTCATTTATTTAACTAGTGACCTGAGTTCGAGTCTTGAATTATAGATAAAAAAGTCCCCCTTAGAAAAGGGGGAATGAGGGGGATGTCCATCAGATCTGTGAATAAACCGATGAACACCCCTCTAAATTTCACTTGCGTGTTATTCGCTTCGCTCGGTGCGCTTCGCGTTCAAAAAATGAGCCCCTTTTTAGGGGAGACTTGATACCGAATAAATAAAATATATTATTAATCGAACTCAGGTTAAGAATCATCGGATGAGTCATCCATGAATCATATATTGATTCAGCATAACTATATTTTTCGAAAAACTCATCCGATGACTATAGAAAAATTTTATAGAAGCATTTTTCACACACAATCCAACGCTGTCAGATCCAGTGGGGGCTGACAGGTTTCGCCCGATAATAGATATAACCTTTCTTCTGGTGTTGTGTCAACGGTGAGCTATCCTAAGAGTCATCGGATGAGTCATCCATGAATCATATATTGATCCAGTATGACTAGATTTTTCGAAAAACTCACCCCGAAAGCTCTCGGGGCTATCCGACATTTTATCGATGACACTGCACAAGATAAATAAATGGAAAGGAATAGGTGTTGTATATTTGGGTATATATTCACAGTATTACCTAAACTAAAAAACCCTCATCAGATATGATGTACTCAAGAGTACCTAAAATTCTCTCAGCTGTCTTGATTCTCTCTGTGATGTTTTCTGTAGTTGTAGCAACGCCTGCAGAGGCACAGCTGAACAATAAGACGGCCGGAGTTCACCTGGAATATCAAAATGAATATTCTGCGTTCGGTGTAGGGATTCAGTTCAATTATAAGTTCAATCACCGAATCTCTGCAGGTATTGCCGGGGCACTTTTTTTACCGGACAATGTTCAGCAGGTTGTCGCAAATACGCGATTCGATTACGTTCAAAACCTTTTCTCGGGAGTTATTTACGTTAGATCTGAGATTTTTAGAAGCGGCAATTTCCAGGTTTATGGTAAGTCCGGTGCGCTCATCCAGCGAATCAGCCGGAAAGGTGAAAGGGTAGATTTTAATGATACACCTCCGTTTGTTGAACGCCGTAAAATTGATACAAGCAGCGTGGTCTTATCCCCTGCAGCAGCTGCAGGTATTGAGTGGAGACCTTCGATAACTCTTTTTGTTGAGCCGCTTATCTATTTAAATGATGGTGTTCATCTGAATTATACAGCCGGCATCAGAGTGCCGATTTAAGTTTGATATGTAAATGACGACTCGCACGAAAAATGTATATTTATCGAGAATATGATGAAGAGAAAAATAAAATTTATAGTCACCTTTTTGCTCCTGCTTGGCGTAGCCGTTATGGGCGCTTATGCGGGTGATGGCGGCGAATCGGTGCCTGAAGGAACATGGGAACTGTTAAATCGGTCGATAGAGGGAGAGGGGCCTTTTGGTTTTAACACCTGGTCGGTTTTACTTGGTTTTTTTTCACTCTGGATGGCGGGTATTGGTCTGATGTGTTACAGGCTGGAAAAAATTCCGAAAATCAAAGCGATTCGTAAAGCAGAGTGAGATTATAAATCTTTTAAAATTCTTCAGGAACTAAATATATTCTTCTTTGAACGTCCGGTGTTTGTGGTGCTCTTGCTGATTTTCGATATATCGAATCACATCGGATATCTGTGATTGTCCGTAACTGAATGCTCCAAACCCTGATTGACACTGAAATTTCTTATCCATGAACATTTTTCAGTTAACAAATGCTGAGAAGTTGGATCTGATGTCTCTCACAAGATCAGAGATTGAAATAGAAGGTTTATATCCTATAAGTAAATGAAAGTAATCGGGCATTCCTCCGATTGAATATAGCTTTTAGAATTTTTCATTTACAATACCGGAAATGTGTTTATAGAATACATCTCTCCATTCATTCTGAATGAAATTAAATCGGTCTTTAACGGCGAGTATAATTTGAGCATGTAGCTTAGAGTAGGTATTTGGCATGATATCTCCATTTGATTGGTTTTTAACTCTTGAAAGAACAATCAGAATGAATAAAATATAATCTGGACAAAGATGGTAGACAAAGCGTGCATAGCTACGGATATACCTTCCCGTAGCGGGACTGTCATTATCTGTGATATCGGGTGTCATTGTTGTTTAATATCTATGGAGATCGATAAATACAACTCGCAAGTGCAGTACTTAAAGACAGAGCAGGAAGCTTATTCAGCTATAGAAATAATAGATGTAGCACTACAGAGCGTGGTTAAAAGAGATTTGAGATTGATTTTTAAGATGTTGCGAGATTTGAATTAGACCTAAAGTATTAATTTAAAGGATGTTAAAGAGGTGGCATTTAAATTCGTGATTTGATGATACAACTCCTGTTAAAATCCTTTACAACCCCATCCAGAGTGATCTGTTGCACTAGAACGTCGGCCAAAACGGGGCGCAAGAAAGTATGTTTTAATTCCTGATGTAAATCGTTCTGAATCGAAGAATGAAAGGTCTCCGCAATCGATGTTGTCTCTGAACGGGTCAGGCTTTTCAGCTTCTTCATACTCTGAAGTCTCTTTGTACAGCCGGTCGATATATTCTGCAACACTGTCCATATCATAAACAGAAAGCGTTACGGCAGTTTGAACCGATGCAGAGAGCCTTTCGAAAGTCTCATCAGCTATTGCAAAAGCCAAATCCTGATCTGCCAGCCCGTAGTCTTGTTCCAGCAGGGACAGTGAGCTGATGTCCATGTGAGAGAGATGGAGGTTCTGTGGAGATGCAATCAGGTAATCTGTGGTTCCTGCCAGACCGTTTACCATTTCCGGAGAACCGTTGCTGCAGGTAGAGAGCACCATCAAGTTAAACCGGCTCTCTTTGCTGTTCAGGAAGGCCGCTGTTCCGTTCGCGAATATCTCAGTATCCACAGCTACATCAGCCCGTGACTGATGGTACCCTCGCATGCTCCCCGCAGGAATTTCGTGGCCAAAATAGAAAAAATACTGTTTTTGATCTCTGATAGCCTCATCGGTGTGGAGGTGACGAAACATGTCCGCTTCCGCTTTAAGAAACGGTTCATCAGACGAAATTCTGTATCTGATGGTCTGGACTTTTTCACTATTCCTGTAGTGATGCAGGTTGCTGCTTCTTCTGGGAATCATCCATAAAAATCGCTTCGCAGGCTTTTTGTGATAGATGAAAACCTCACCCGATTCGGCCTGCTTTGCAATATCTATCGCCTTCTTCAAAGCCTGCTCATCCGCTTCTGCCCGGGAGCCATCCTTTTCGTGATACAGATAGTCGGAATCCCCATGAATATAGAAAATGAGGGTGTAGTCCGTTCCGGGTGAAGGTTCGGGAGAGGCTTGCTCTGTCAGCTGCGTTGTACTGCTGCATCCATAAAAGAAGACAGCCGATAGGATCAGCAGGTATGTGAGTATTTTTGTCAAATTATGGCTGGTTTAAATAGTATCAACTGTAGCCATTGGTGAATATTCCGGGTTAATATGGCACCGTTAACCCTTATAGCGATAACGAATAACTTACAACGACTTATTTTGGGTTACTGACCAATGACATTAATATACGTAAGATAGCTTGCCTGCTGCAGAAATGTTTTACAGCTTTTTGTGGTTCTCAGATCGGCAGGCGTAACTTTTTGTGAATTTGGGTTTAAATTTGATTAAATAGTCTCAATTTACATCTTTTAGCTTTACAGCCGTTTCTCAAATAGTATTTTCAGTAGATCTTTTGCTTTGCCTTTACAGTTTAAGATCGTTGGTTTAACAGAGCAGAATACACGTATACCGATTGTTCTATTAAATTGGATATGTCGCTTTTGTGAAAGATTTCGAGAAATATAACCATTCAAAACACATACAGAACACAGGATTTATGAATATAAGTTACCGTTGGTTCAAGAATAATCTGTTTTCAGGAATCAGGATCTGCACGCTCTTTTTGGCGGTGCTTCTTCTTCCCCTGAACGCATGCGCACAAACATCCCCCACAAACGGGATGCAGGACAACTCGCCCTCCGTACACGCGTTCACAAACGCAACTATTGTAGTGGCCCCGGGCGTAACAGTGCAGAAAGGCACTCTTGTTATTCGCGGGGGTGTGATTGACGCTGTGGGCACAGATTTGGAGCCCCCGGCGGATGCACGCGTCTGGAATATGGAAGGAAAAACGATCTATCCGGGTTTTGTTGATCCACACTCTGAAGTTGGAATGCAAAATCCGCGTCAAGAACTGGATCGCGGTAACCTATCCTGGAATGTTCAGCTGAGGGCTCATCTGACGGCCGAAGGAGAATATGAGGGTGAAGATGATGAAAGCGAGGCGCTCAGAGCCCTTGGATTTACGGCCGCCAACTCTGTGCCGCCGCTTGGAATTTTTAAAGGTCAAACGGCCGTGATGAGTCTTGGTAACGGCGCTGTTTCCGACCGTGTGATTCAGACTGGTGTAGCTCAGTCAGTTTCATTGAACCGAAGCTGGTCGCTTGGATACAGCTATCCCACGTCTGCTATCGGCGGTATCGCGTTTATCCGGCAAACTCTCTACGATGCCGACTGGTATGAGCGCGCTCATGAAACGTATTTGAACAATCCCAGGGGATTGAACCGGCCTGAATCGAATGCCGCTCTCGCTTCTCTTGGTGCTGCGGCACGTGGCGATCAGCCGCTTCTGTTCGCAGCTAATAGTGATGAAGAAGTGCTTCGAAGCCTTCGGTTTCAGGATGAATTCAGTATCACACCATGGATTCGCGGCAGCGGTCACGAATACCGGATTGTGGACTATCTGTCGGGCATGAATGTGCCGTTGATTTTGCCGCTGGCATTTCCGGACAAGCCGGATGTTGAACATCCTGAAGACGCTCTTGGAGAAAACCTCTCCACACTGCGCCACTGGTATCTTGCCCCTGAAAATCCGGCACGTGTTGCCGGGGCCGGTTTATCATTTTCGTTTACCACCGACGGCCTTGACAGCCACAGTGATTTCCTGCCAAACCTGCGAAAAGCAGTACATGCAGGACTCAGCGCCGACGATGCGCTTGCGGCTCTGACCGTAAATCCATCGAATCTGCTTGGAATCGGGGATACCCACGGAACGCTCGAGCAGGGTAAATCAGCCAATATTATTGTTACCAACGGCGATCTGTTCCATCACGATGCAAAGATTCTGGACGTTTGGGTTGATGGTGATCGTTTCAGAATCAATCACGAAGTTCAGGCCGATCCTCGCGGCGAGTGGGTGGCAACATCAGCTGATAACCAGGTACAGGCAACGATGGAGATTACAGGAACTACCGGACGATTAGGCGGAACCATCACTATAGATGGAGAAGAGATTGAGCTAAAGTCTGTAGCACTGCAGAATCAGTCGCGCAGATTCCGCGCCAATTTTTCCGGTGAAGAGCTAAATGTGGAAGGCACGGTTCGCCTGACGGCATCCCTGGCCGGAGATGAACTAATTGGATGGGCGGAACTCCCGGGCGGAGAACGAATAGACTGGAGTGCAGAGAGAAGCGCACCGGGTGAGCCGGACGAAATGGAAGAGCTTTCATTTCCTGATCGTGATCTGCAGCTGGCAGATTTACGACCGAATATGGAGTATGGACGGGAATCAATTCCGGATCAGCCATCAGCCGTACTGGTGCGAAACGCAACCATCTGGACCATGGGCGAGCAGGGTATTCTTGAGGGAGCCGATCTGCTCATCAGAAACGGAACGGTTGCTGATGTGGGTCAAAATTTGAGTGCGCCTTCAGGTGCAGTAGTGATTGATGCCGGTGGCAAGCATGTAACTCCCGGGCTGATCGACGCCCACATCCACTCCGGCACAGATGGAGTGAATGAAGTTGGCAATGCCATAGTGCCTGAAGTTCGTCTGGGCGATGTACTGAACATCAACAACATCTGGATGTATCGCCAGATTGCGGGGGGCCTCACAACCGCGCACGTGATGCACGGTTCCGCAAACCCGATTGGCGGACAAAATCAGCATATCAAAATGCGCTGGGGAGCTTTGTCTCACGATCTTAAGTTCGAAGATGCGCCCCGCACCGTGAAATTTGCGCTGGGTGAAAATCCAAAGCGAGTGGGAACAGACCGATACCCGGAAACCCGGATGGGTACACAGCATATTATTGAAGACCGGTTTAGCATGGCCAGAGATTACGAGGCGCGATGGAACGAGTGGAATGAATCGGGCAGCGGAATTCCTCCGCGAAAAGATCTGAGAATGGAAGCCCTCGTGGATATTCTGAACGAAGACATTTTAGTGCAGTCGCACAGCTACCGTCAGGATGAAATCCTTGCCCTGATGAGAGTAGCAGAGAAGTTCGATTTCACAATCAAAGCGTTTCATCACGGTGTTGAGGCGTATAAGGTAGGTCCTGAACTTGCCGAGCACGGAGCCGGCGCAGTGGTCTGGTCGGACTGGACATCGTTCAAAATTGAGGCTTATGACGCTACGATTTACAACGCCCGGCTGCTTGATGAGGCAGGAGTTCTTACATCGCTCCATTCAGACAACAGCCAGATAGCGTCCCGCATGAACTGGGAGGCGGCAAAAATGGTCCATGCAGGCGTTGATCCCGAAAAAGCGTTGGCAATGGTGACCATAAATACAGCGGCTCTTTTGGGGATCGACAACAGAGTGGGATCGCTTGAAACAGGAAAAGATGCCGACTTTGTGATATGGAACGGAGATCCGCTCTCCACATTTACGAAGGCAGAACAGACCTGGATTGATGGACGGAAGTATTTTGATCTCGATGAGGACGCTCAGCTGCGATCTGACATTGAACAGGAGCGATCCCGATTGATTCAATACATACTGGAGGTGAACTGATGAAACATTTGATCCATCAAAAGACAAACAGAAGTCACTCCGATAAAAATTTAACTGAAAACCACAAAATGATGAATCGATCGATAACCGTTGAGCACGCTTTGCAGAATGATTCGAACCGCGTGTTACAAATATCCGTACTGAGCTCGATGCTTGCACTTCTCTGTATGATGGTGATGGCCGCAACTGCACAGGCACAAACACCGGCGCCAATGCAGCAGGGAGTGATTGCTCTTGAAGGTGCAACCATTCACACAGTGTCTGATGGCGTTATCCAAAACGGAACCATTGTTTTTGAAGATGGCGTCATTACAGCAATAGGAAGTAATGTACAGGTTCCGTCAGGCGCTGAACGCGTAGATGTTTCCGGCAAGGAGATCTATCCCGGTCTGATCGACGGCTATAGCCGAATGGGGATTTATGAGATCGGAGCTGTGGGTATGACGGTTGATATCAATGAACAGGGACGCTTTAATCCGAATGTAACGCCAGAAATCGGATTTAATCCGGAAAGCCGGCACATTGGAACAGCCCGTACAAACGGAGTTCTTACCGCTGTAACCACACCCGGCGGCGGACTTGTATCGGGCCAGTCTGTAGCCATGATGATGGACGGCTGGAGCTGGGAAGATATGGTTCTAAAATCCGGTGTGGGTCTGATTGTAAACTGGCCTTCAGCGGGAAGTGATGATTACGAAAAAGAGCTGCTGGAACTTCGCGATGCCTTTGCCTCAGCCAAAGCCTATCACAAGGCGAAAATGGCGTATGAAGCAGGAGATGCCTCCCGAAAAGATGTGGATTCCCGCCTCGAAGCGATGATTCCGGTTCTTGAAGGCGATCGTCCCGTTGTTGTTGAGGCGGATGAACTGCGCCAGATTCAGGATGCAATTACCTGGGCTGACGAGGAAGATGTTCGCCTGATCATTATGGGTGGCCGCGATGCTCATTACGTGGCAAGTCATCTTGTGCGAAAAGAGATTCCGGTTATCGTAACATCCGTGCTGACCTCTCCAAACAGGCAGTGGGAGCCGTATGATGGCCTTTATAGTTTGCCGGCTCGGCTGCATGAAGCAGGGGTGACATTTGCGATAGCGGGAGGCTCAAGCGCGCCATACGCGTTCAGGCTCGCAAACGAAGTGGGTGCATCAGCCGCTTACGGACTGGATCGCGATCAGGCGCTCCGGTCGGTTACGCTTTCAGCGGCAGAGATTCTGGGAATTGATGACCGTGTAGGTTCGCTTCAGGTCGGTAAAGATGCCACTCTGCTAATTACAACCGGTAATCCGCTTGAGTATAGCGCTCAGATTGAACAAGCGTATATCGAAGGCCGCAAAATAGACATGGTGGACGCGCACCGGATGCTCTATGAAAAATATCGCGAGAAAGTAGATCAAAGGGTTAATCGTTAAAAAAAGTCTCCTCTAACAAGGGGCTCATTTTTTGAACACGCAGCGTAAGCGTAGTGAAATTTAGAGGGGTGTCAATGGTCTTTTCCACAATGAACATCCCCCTCAATCTCGCCCCGAAAGTCGGGACTGAAAAAACACCAGCTGGCGCGGGTTAAAAGAGGAGCCCTTTATTAAGGGGAGTTTTACCCTGATGCATTAGCAACCGAATTCATCTTAAAGAATGCCCTCAATCCATTCAACCACATCATCTATCACCTCGTCGCGGTTGATTTCGTTAAGGAGCTCGTGGCGGCCTCCGGGGTAGAGGTTTACCGTTAGGTTGTTCGCACCACTATTTTCGAGCTGTTTTTGAAGAACCCGAATTCCTTTACCCATATCAGAAACCGGGTCGTGATCACCCGATATAATCATGAACGGGGTTTTGGGGTTTTTTCCGGCAAAGGGTTTGTGGCCGCTTACCGTCAGCAGTCCGCTGAAGAGCTGGTTGTAGAAAGCCAATGATGGAATGATACCGCAAAATGGATCTCTGATATAACGGTCCACTTCTTCGGTATCTCTTGAAAGCCAGTCCTGTTCGGTACGATTCGGTTTAAATTTTGCGTTGAAAGGCTCAAAAGAGAGCTTGTGAATCAAACGACTTTTAAATCCCGGGCCTTTAATTTTTGCAAGTAATTTTGAGAGGATCCAGCCCCCATAGATCATGGAAGACGGTTTGCCATTACTACCAGAGTAGATGACACCGGCAGGCGCGCTGTCGTATAGCTGCATATAGCGCTGGGTAAGGAATGATCCCAAACTGTGGGCGAATATGATGAGGGGCAGGTCAGGGAACGTGTTATGCGCTTCATTTCTAACAAATTGAATGTCGGATACCAAATGCTGAAACCCGTCATCCAAATCAACGATGCCGGGATGATCAGGATCGGTTTTTCCGTGCCCCCGATGGTCATACGCTATAACAGCAAACCCCTTCCCGGTAAGCTTCTTCGCAAAGCGTTCATATCGTCCGGAGTGTTCAAGCATTCCATGAATTATCATCACAACAGCCTTCGGTGATTTCTCGTCAGGCAGATAGGTACGGGAAAACAGTTCTTTGCCATTCGTTGCTGAAATATGCTGTTCAGATATTTTCATATGACTTCACCTTTATTATCGTGTTGTGTCAACGGTGAGCTATCTTAAGAGTCATCGGATGAGTCATCCATGAATCATATATTGATTCAGCATAACTATATTTTTCGAAAAACTCATCCGATGACTATAGAAAAATTTTATAGAAGCATTTTTCACACACAATCCAACGCTGTCAGATCCAGTGGGGCTGACAGGTTTCGCCCGATAATAGAGATAACCTTTCTTCTGGTGTTGTGTCAACGGTGAGCTATCTTAAGAGTCATCAGATGAGTCATCCATGAATCATATATTGACTCAGCATAACTATATTTTTCGAAAAA
>CAZXYQ010000082.1:0-12904 GCA_964644975.1 uncultured Rhodohalobacter sp. | reverse complement strand
GGGGTTCTTTTTTTGACTTGGTTTTTGTTTGAGTATAAATATCGGACATCTAAATTGAGATAGATTTTTTATTATTAGAATCAACTATAAAAAGTACGAGATTGTGCTTCGATTTGCGAACGATAGTTTTTCTATTTTTATGCAGCCGGATCAGTGCCTGAAGTGACGTGTTCCGGTAAACATCATCGCAATGTTATACTTATCGGCTGCCTCTATAACTTCTTCATCCCTAATACTTCCGCCGGGTTGGATAATTGCCGTAGCACCTGCATCAGCTGCGGCTATTACACCATCTGCAAACGGGAAAAATGCGTCTGACGCGACTACACTGCCTTTCACCGATAAACCTTCTTTTTCAGCTTTACGAATAGCAATTTCTGAACTGTCAACCCTGCTGGTTTGACCCGTGCCGATGCCAATTGTTTTTAAATCTCCCGCATAAACAATACCGTTTGATTTAATATGCTTCACGACTCTCCATGCAAACTGAAGGTTTTTTGTCTCATCTTCGGTAGGCTGACGCTTTGTTGGAACGGTAACTTTATCTTCGGGAATCAAAAGATGGTTTTCTTGCTGAAGAAGTGCACCTCCGAAGATTGACCTAAACGTGAAATCGGAACCACTTTCGGGCCAGTGATTAATTTGAACAAGCCGCCTGTTTTTTTTCTGAATTAAAAGTTCTTTTGCCTCAT
The DNA here is from genome assembly GCA_964644975.1 of uncultured Rhodohalobacter sp. Classification (GTDB taxonomy): domain Bacteria; phylum Bacteroidota; class Rhodothermia; order Balneolales; family Balneolaceae; genus SW132. Next base: position 12,212 of record CAZXYQ010000082.1, on the reverse strand, counting down.
TTGAAAAACCGGGCGCAAGTACTATTTCAGTAAAAATGGTATCGATCTCTTTTGCAGTAGCTAAGTCAAGCGGTTGATTGGCGCAGATAATTCCTCCAAATGGGGATACTTTATCTGTTGAAAATGCTTTTTTATAGGCGTCTGACAGAGCATCTGCAATTCCAACACCACAAGGAACCGTATGCTTGAAAATTGCGACAGTCGGCTCATTTGTTGGGAAATCTGCCATTAAACGAAGCGCTGCGTCGAGATCAAGGTAGTTGTTATAGCTGAGCTGTTTACCGTGGAAGCAGTCAATAAAGTGGCCCTGATTTCCGTAAACGCCGGCTTTTTGATGCGGATTTTCTCCGTATCGGAGATCTCCTGACTTCGCATATGATACCGTAAGTTGATCAGGCACTATGGTCTGATCAAGTTGATTGAAATAAACGGCAATAGCAGAATCATAAGCGGCCGTGTGTTCAAATGCTGTACGTGCAAGCTGCCTTCTTGTCTCAAACGAGATTCCAGATTCTGAGTCAAGCTCATCCGCAAATTGCTCGTATTGTTTAGGGTGGGTAAGGACGGATACGTGGGCAAAGTTTTTAGCCGCCGCGCGAATCATTGTCGGTCCGCCGATATCAATATTTTCAGTCGCAATAGCCGAAGTAACGCCAGCGTTAGCAACGGTATCCTGAAAGGGATATAAATTCACCACCACAAGTTCAATAGGCTCAATGCCAAGACGTTTGAGCTCATCATTGTCGGGCTGATGACTGGTTCGCGCTAAGATGCCGCCATGAATATTTGGGTGCAGCGTTTTAACCCTGCCGTCTAAACACTCTTCAAAATTTGTGATGTCGCTTACGTCCGTGACCGGTATCCCGGCGTCGCGAATTGCTTTTGCTGTTCCACCGGTGCTAAGCAACTCAATATTGTGGCTGTGCAATGTTTTGGCAAGCTCTTTGATTCCGGTCTTATCAGAAACAGAGAGTAGTGCACGGTTTATTTTCAGAGAGATTTCGGGTAGTGAATCGAGAGGTTTTAGGGCCACGTTTAGTCTGTTTTCTTTTTAGTTAAAAGTTTTTTTATGGTATCGGGAAGCAGTTTATGCTCAAGTCGGAGTACTTTCTTTGCAAGAGATTCGGGAGTGTCGTTTTCGGTAACTGCAGTGGTTGACTGGTTGATAATCGCACCACTGTCATACACTTCATTTACAAAATGAACCGTACAACCGCTTATGGGTTCACTATTATCAATAACGGCACGGTGTACATTGAGGCCGTAAAACCCTTTCCCTCCATACTTTGGCAGCAGTGATGGGTGGATATTGATGATTTTATTTCTGAACTGATCAATAACTTCATCAGGAATTTTCCGCAAATAACCGGCCAGTACAATTAAATCGGGGGAGAGATCAGCCAGTAAAGATAGAAGTTTATTTCGAAAGGTTTTTGGCTCGGACGGTGAGATGATAAAAACCGGAATGGAGTATTTTTCAGCGCGCTGAATAGCTCCTGCATTCTTCCTGTCGGTTATCAAACCGATGATTTCCGCATGAAGGGTACCGGACTCAATAGCGTCAATGACGGACTGAAAATTTGTACCCGAGCCGGATGCAAAAAATAGAAGCTTGTGCACAGGATATTCTGTATCAATGCGATTAAACTGTTGCGCAAAAGATAGAAAAAATCGAGCCTACTATTTGGATTGATTTGAGGAAGTTTGACTCTCTGCGGTTTGAACCTTATCGAGCCTGAATATTTTGTAATTATTGAAACTCCACGAAACCTGATTGATCGAAATCTTTACAATCGTCGCAATGGGAATTGCAATCAGCATACCAAAAAGACCAGCAGTTTGTGCGCCAATTAGTATAATAAACAGTATGGCTACCGGGTGCATATCGGCTGATTTTGAAAAAATGAGAGGCTGAAGAACAACGTTATCGAGTATTTGTGCAACCAGTACAGCAATAATACAGGGAATGACCAGCGAAAAATCACCGGTTTCTATAATTGAAATTACAATAGAGAGAATGTAGCCGATGAGCGGTCCGAAGTAGGGAATAGAATTTGCAAGTCCTATCGCAATTCCCACGGAGGCAGCATTGTTCAGCCCGGCGACTGAAAGTGCCAGCCAGCTTACAATTCCTACTAACGTGCATTGAACAAATACGCTTCTGAAGTAGTATCCAAGGCGTGTTTCGATTTTGTCGACAAGGCTGAGAATCGTTTCGAAATATTTGTTGGGTACAAGCTTTAAAATATCACGGCGAATCTTGTGCCCGTCTTTTAAGAAAAAGAAAGTAGCAAAAGGAATCACCAAAAATGCGGCAAAGAGGTTTGTGAAAATATCAATTAAGTCTCCCAGAATATTCGAAAACTGATCCATATTGAAAAAGTTATCAGAAAAAACAGCAATGTTATCCCTTAAAAATCCCTGTGGAATAAAATCGAAGTTACCAATGATGCTGATTTCAATCTGTTCGGCTATGAACCTAAGGTTTTCAATGTCGAGCTGGCGTGCAAGGCTTGCCATTTGGTTTGCCAGTATTGGAATGACCGATGTGGATCCCCAAACGATCACAAGTATAAGCGTTGCGACCGTTAGCGTTGTTGCAACGGTGCGGTTTATACCGGCCGACTGAAGCCTGTTTACAATCGGATCGAGCATATAGCTGATCAGCATAGCGATCACGGCGTATACTACCAGGTTGCTGTAATTGTATACAAGCAGTGCAACCAGGGCAACTCCGGCCAGCCCAAGAATGGATTTTATAACTTTATCAAGCGTTAGGTCTTTAAGCATCCAGTTGTTCTACAATTATAGCTATTGAACGTTGAATTGCGTCGGAAGAATATCCTTTTCCTGCAAGATATCGAAAAATTTTCTGCTTACGTTTATATTCATCCGGTTCCCGCAGAAAGTGTTTTCGGCGTTTCATGGCGAGTTCTAAACAAACATTTTTCTGATCTATAGATTGCCTGAGGTCCTGGATTACAGATTCGATCACGTTTTTTGGCACACCTTTATTGTACAGGGCAGATTTAATCTTTTTAGGCCCCCATAATTTCAGGTTGTGTTTGTCCTGCGAAAATTTCCGGGCGTAACTATGATCGTTTAAAAGATCTTTCTGATGGAATTCATCCACTACTTGTTCTGATATTTCTGATGAGAATCCCTTTTTCACGATCTTTCTCCTTAGCTCTTCAGCTCCGTGATCTCTGCCTGCAAGCAGTTTATAACATCTTTCTTTTACGGCCTGATACTCTTCTGCACGGCTAAGTTTATGAAAAAGATCACGGGTGAGAGTATTTCCTTTTTGAATTGAAAAATCGAGCAATGTCTGCGATGAAACACCGATCAGGAACGTTTTATTACTAAATAGAGAAAAGCGGTCTCCGTTCTTTTTTTGCGGAGATATAGATGTAATGACAAGAGGGAGCTCGGTAAGAATTCGCTCCCTCTTAATAAGATCTGAGTTTTTTCCCGGATCAGGATTCATCAGCTACTTTTTTTTTCTTCGCCTCTTTTTTTGTTGTTTCCTCTGCCTCTTCTTCATCGGGCATCAGCTTTTTGCGAACAATTTCTTCAATGTTTGAAGTAAGTTCCGGATCCTCTTCGAGGAACTGCATCGCAGCATCCGTTCCCTGCCCAATCGGCTCACCGTCGTAACGATACCAGCTTCCGCGCTTTTCAATAATATCGTATTCTACAGCAAGATCCAGTATTTCAGATGTTCTGGAGATCCCTTTACCATAGAGAATATTGAATTCAACTACTTTAAACGGAGGGGCAACTTTGTTTTTCACGATTTTTACTTTTGTACGGTTTCCCAAAACCTCGTCTCCTTTTTTAAGAGATCCGATTCTTCGGATATCGATACGTACAGAGCTGTAAAACTTTAATGCCCGTCCGCCGGTGGTGGTTTCAGGGTTACCAAACATCACGCCGATTTTTTCCCGTACCTGGTTAATGAAAATACAGGAGGTACGTGATTTACTCACAATACCGGTGATCTTTCGAAGTGCCTGCGACATAAGCCGCGCCTGGAGGCCCATGTGGGAATCTCCCATCTCACCTTCTAGTTCTGCTCGTGGAACCAGAGCGGCCACGGAATCAACAACTACTACATCGAGAGCTCCTGAACGGATTAGTGTTTCGGTAATTTCCAGTGCCTGCTCCCCGCTGTCAGGCTGCGAAATGAGTAGCTCATCGGTATTGATGCCGAGATTTTTTGCATACTTGGGGTCAAACGCATGCTCCGCATCAATAAAAGCGCAGTATCCGCCTTTTTTCTGTGCTTGTGCAATCACTTGCATGGCGAGGGTGGTTTTACCACTGGCCTCAGGCCCGTAAATTTCTGTTACACGTCCTCTTGGTATGCCGCCAACGCCGAGGGCATAATCCACCATAATTGATCCCGTGGAAATGGCGTCAACCTCGTTGTACGGATTTCCTCCTAATTTCATAATGGTTCCTTTGCCATGCTGTTTTTCAATCTGACCCATGGCGGTGTCGAGTGCTTTTAGTCTGTCATCTTTAGAAGTTGCCATAATGCTAAATCTTTTTTTGTGTTGAACTTTATATCAATGTAAAAGCCAGTGGTGACAACACTATGTCACTGTTGGTTATTAATTTTAAAGCTGATTACAGTATATGTTTGATCTATGTGTATGATACCGAAACAGCAAACTACTTACAGAATTTTTTTTAAAGCTGCCCGACCTCTTTAAAAAGCTCGTTTATGACTTCCTGGCACTGTTTTGAGGTGGTGTAAGGGGCCGGCCCGATACGCAAAATCTGATCTCTGGCGTCTGTATATATTCCTTTTTCAAGGAGATTTGCGCGCAGTGTGCGTGCATGCGGAGATTTCATGGATAAAAAACCAGCTGTTTCGCCGGGTGATCTTTGGTGAGATCTCTTGATTTCCGACCCTTCAAAATTATGTTCTTCAAAGAGCTCCGTGAGGTAGGTAACCTGCGACTGATACTGTTTTTGAAGTACATCAGGTGTTAGACCCTGAGTTTTGAAGAAATTTACAACTTCGGCTGCCCTAAATTGTGAAATCGGATCGTATGTAGCAGTAGCAAACCGCTGATCGCCATCATCAAACTGAACGGGTCCATCGGTCTGGGGCTCATCCAGCGTGTCAAAAGAGGCAAACCATCCGGTAATGGCCGGCCGTAAATCACAACTTTTTGGAAATCGCATAAAACAGTTTGCCTCGCCCCACTGCAGATATTTGTATCCGCCAATCAAAATGTAACAGTCATCGAGGTTTTCTTCACGGATTGACAATGGAATTACGTTGGTGCCGTGGTAGTCGTCAATCATCAAAGGTACGTTAGCCTGGCGGCACGCTTTCGCAATTTCTGATATCTTCGTGTTGATTTCAGCCGTTTCAAAATAAATTCGCGAAATCATGACGGCTGTCACAGAATCGTCCAGCTCGTTTTTAATTCCTTCAAGGAGGTCCTGATCGTTTTTGTGCGGAACTTCCACAATGTTTAGTCCCTCTTCACCAAGACGTTTTAACTGACGGCTCAGAGAGTGAAACTCACCGGATGAGGTAATAATTTTCGGTTTGTTTTGCAGGTCGAACGATGACAGCCAGGAGACCAGCAGTACGTGCGTGTTCTGCTCCCGGCAGTAGAGGCCGTTTGGATCGTCATAAAAATCGCGAAGGTAGTTTCGCATAATCTCGGTTTTTTCAAACCCAATTTCCCATTTGGTATCCACCCGGTCAGCAACAACCCGCATGTAGTCCTGGATTCCGGCAAATGCCACATCGGGCCAGGCCTGGTGGGAGTGGCCGGTAAACAAAAGTCGGTTAGATACGTTAAAGTGAGAGTAGTGAGGCTGAAGGGCGGTGGCTAAGTTGTCGAATTCTTGCATTTATTAGTAGTTATTGGTGTAAAACTGTTTTTGGTTGATTATACAAATTTCAACGTCAATAGATCTCAATTAAATCCCGATAAATTGGGATTTGAATGTACACGTACTTTTAAAGGCTGTGAGAAAATTATTTTCTAAAGAGAATGCACTTTAAAGATGCCTGCGTATGAGAGAGCAAAATCTCACAGGCTCCCGAGAAAAAATCAAGAAATGTCTCAATCGAACTCTCCGCTTTTGTACCGCTCAATCAGTCGTTTTTCGTTCACTCGTTTCAGATGCGATAGCTTACCGGGATTCAAGGAGGCAACGGTCATCTCTCGTTTGCTGAGAGCACCCGGGGCCCGGGCGATGTTCCAACCGGCAACTGCCATTGCTGCCCGAGCCGATGTTGCGGCAGAATAGGTGGTAAGCATAGCGTTATCGCTACTGTACTTGGCAATCCTTTTGAACAATTCAGCGGACCATCCAGCGGGATTTGAATCGGGAGAGAAGGGATCGTGCATGATGTAATCAAACTCTTCATCTTCGGGATAATTCAGTTCATCAAACAATCCGATAAATAGATTCAGATTGATATTTGGCGTAATTTGATGACTGTTCCACCCTGGAGAGGCGGTTGAGAAAATTTGCTGAAGCAGACCATGGTATTCCAAGTATCTCAGCTGATCTCCAAAATCCATATTAGATAGAAGATGTGGCTCAATAGGATATGCTTCAACGGTTGTAAAAGTTATGTTGATATCAGCCCGCGATTTTTTGATGTAGTCCATCAGGATTACCAAGTTCATTCCGCTGCCAAACCCAATCTCGAGTATATTCAGGTTACTGTCAGCTGTAAGGTTTTCAGCAAGACCGCTGGTTTCAAAAAAGACATAGCGGCTCTCGGCCACCGCTCCGCTCAGGCTGTGATAGGGCTGGTTGAACTTTTCCGAAATCAGAGTTGTGGATCCGTCGCCGGTTTGCTTTACGTAGTTGGCCAAAATGAAGATTTTATTAGATTAAATACGATACAGAAAATAAAATTTAAACCGGAATATTCACCAAAAAATTCTTTGGTTAACAAGGCAAAGTGAAAATAGCAGATCCATCTAAATATGTGAGTAAAGACAAAAATTGCACATCTTTAAATTCCGTTTTCTGTCTTGTATAAGATGATTTATACGACTGTATTTTAAGGGTGAAATGGAAGACTATTGTACCGTGTTATTAAACTGTCGCCAATATTAAAATGATATTTAATCTATGAGCCGGTTAAAAGAGTGTCCGCTGTGCAGGCGTGAGTGTCCGGAACAGCTAATGGAACGGCACCATCTGGAGACCCGCAGAGAAAGTGATGAAACGGAAGAGATCTGCAGGGAGTGCCATAAAACTATACACGGACTTTTTAGCAACACCATGCTGCGAGACCCGAAGCTGAATTTAGACTCAATCGAGGGATTGCTGAACAATGAGCGGTTCTATAAGGCCGTGAAATTTATCAGAAAACTGGAACCGGGTGAGCGGATGCAAATGCGCGATTCTAAAAAGAAACGGTATAGATGATCGGCATTTCAATTGCATCCGTATTCGTAGTACCAGTTTTTAATGACCGGGCTGAGTTAGCCAGGTGTTAGCTAATTTGGAGAAGACCTGGCCTACAAATTCATGGAAGTTAAGCCGTTTCCGAAGCCGCTTTTTGGTCTTCGGTCATTTCAAAAATTTCAATGATGTTTTCGCGAGTCAGCGATCCGGCTGCTGAGAGCTGATCTTTTCCGCCGCCGTATGTTTTTATGGCGTAGTCGGCAACATCGCCAAAAGCACCTTTCAGTATGCTTTGATCGGATAATCGCTCATACAGATGATTTCGTTTTAGCCACCCTTCAAAATGGGTAATAAATACCATGGCGCTCTCTTTTTGATTCTCTTTTGAAATTCCAAAAAGTCGTTTGGCAAGCAGTGCCATCCGGTCGATCACCCGATCGTTATTATATAACCACCTAAAATAGGCCGGGTAGAGAATGGCAAGTCCGCGGCCATGCGCCAGATCAGGATTTTGCCCGCTCAGCGCATGTTCAAGGTTGTGCAACGTGAAAGGCGCAGACTTTCTGCCGGCAATCTGCATACCGTTGAGTGCCAGCGTAGACGCCCACATCATCTGGCCCCTGAGATGTTCATTCCCTGGGTTCAGTTCCAGTTTTGGGAGTGTATCAAGAACGGTTTCCATTACACCTTCACTGTAGCGGTCGGCCATATCTGAATCGTTACCTCCCAGCAAATAGTTTTCAAACACGTGGCTTAGAATGTCAGACGCCCCATCTCGCGTTGTGATCATCGGAAGGCTGGTGTGGAAAGATGGATTGAGCCAGGATGCTGAAGACTTCATAAAAGGATAGCTGACCGGTGATTTTCCCTTTACTTCAGGATTGGATATCACCGCGTGTGCCGTTACTTCTGAAGCTGTTGCGGCCGTTGTTGGAATGCATACAACCGGAAGTGCGCCTTTAATCTGGCGATATTTTGGACCTCCCACAGTATAGGGCCAGATATCTTCCAGGTCATCATGAATCAAACCTGCAATTGCTTTGGATGCGTCCATAACGGAGCCGCCTCCGAGTGCAAGAACAAAATCCACATTTTTCTCTTTACCAATTTTGGCGGCTTTGTTTATTGTTTTAGAGCGGGGATTTGCTTCAATTCCTTCGAACAGGACGGATGTGATTTTACTCTTTTCCAATTGTGATTGAACTTGTTCCAGGTATCCTTCTCTTTTTACACTTCCGCCTCCGATTACAATAAGTACGTTACTTCCATATGTGGGAAGATGTTTAAAAAAAGCGTCTGCTTTCTCTTGACCAAAAAAGAGATGAGTTGGAATATGGAGTTCAAAGGGATTCATAAAGTAGTATATTTAATTTATTGGCTGCTTCTCTGACTCGTAACGTTCATCGATATAGCCGCAAGCCGATCAATTTCTCGATTAGTTAAACTAACACAATCACTTAAGAAGAAGTTCTCCACATGGCCGATTTGAAAGCAACAATTATCGAAAAAGCGAAAAGTCATTTTGATTATATGGTTCAGACCCGCAGGTATCTGCACAAAAATCCGGAGATCAGCTTCAAAGAGTATGAAACGACCGATTACATCGTTCATGAACTGAAAAAACTTGGCATTGAAACCCACCGCCCGCTGGAAACCGGGTGTGTTGGAATTATTGAAGGCGGTAAAAAGTCAAACCGGGTGATTGCACTCCGGGCAGATATCGATGCTCTTGAGATGGAGGAGGAGGGAGATGCTAAAAAAGAGTTTATGTCGGAGAGGCGGGGTGCCGCTCACTGCTGCGGGCACGACGCACATACGGCAAACCTGTTGGGTACAGCACATATATTAACAGAAATGCAGGATGAACTAGAGGGAAAAATCGTGCTAATCTTTCAGCCAGCTGAGGAGACGCTTCCGGGTGGTGGACGCCTGCTGTGTGAAACAGGCTTTCTGCAGAAGCTGGGCGTACAATCGATATACGGACTTCACACCAGTCCGATTCATGAACCGGGAACGATTGCTACTAAACCGGGGGCGCTCATGGCCCGGCCGGATGAGTTTGAAATTACCATTAAGGGTACGGGCGGCCACGCGGCATCCCCACATCTGACCGTGGACCCGATAGTGCTGCTGGGCCAGGTGATTACTCAGTTTCAGACCATCGTCAGTCGATCGGTAGATCCAACCGAACCGGCGGTAGTAACCATCGGGCGCGTGCGGGCCGGATCAACCTATAACGTGATTCCTGCAAAAGCTGAGCTTATCGGCACAGTTCGTACCTTTTCCGAAAAGAATGCCTACCTCATTCGTGACAGGATGGATAAAATTTTGAAAGGGATTACAGAGGGTGCCGGCGGCGATTACGAATTTGAATTCAACGAGGGATACCCCGCCGTAGTAAACGACGAAAACCTCGTAAAAAACCTGATTAAAACGTCTGAAGCATATCTTGGAAAGGATGCTGTGCATGAGATGCCGAAACCGCTGATGGCGGGTGAAGATTTTGCGTTTTACCAGCAGCACTTTCCCGGCGCGTTTTTCTTGTTGGGTAGCGGCAGCAAGGAGGCAGACTCGCAGTGGAGCTGGCACCATCCGCGATATAATATTGATGAAAAATGCATGCTCACCGGGTCTGCTTTAATGGCGGGGCTTGTGTTGGCTGAGTGATAAGTGTTGAGTGAAGTGTTGTTGTACCGGAGCTTTATAGCCCCGGCTGCACGCTGTTTTTGCGGGCTGACAAATTAGTAACTCACTAGCCGTATAAATCCCGATAGAGAGAAGACAGGTGGATATTTTAATGCCTTCTATGTGATATATTCAAAATTTGTCGACTCTTTACAATATTTTAACAGAATTTCTTCAATGAATATAACAGCATTTCAAAATCCTGATGGTGTCCTGTTTCGGCTTTCAGATCATGCAATTCATGAGGGCCTGACCGCCTCACGAAAGAACCGGCGAAAAAGAATGATTCTTCCCATTCATCGAAGCCAGGATGCCAACGTACAGCGGCTGATCAACTTTCTGCAGCCCGGTACCTATATTCGTCCGCACCTTCATCCGCTACCGCACGCCACTGAATCGATTGTTCTTCTGCAAGGCTCGATTCGCTTTTTCACATTCAATGAAAACGGTAAGGTGCAGACCGATCATTTACTTACTTCAAATCTCATCCCCGATATAGTTGATATTGAGCCGGGCACCTGGCACTCCTTTCTCGTGCTGGAAACAGATACGATCATCTTTGAGTGCAAAAAAGGTCCTTATGATGCCAAAAATGATAAACAGTTTGCCAAATGGGCTCCTGAAGAAGAGGATCCTGATGCTAAAGAATTCATGAAAAAACTATTGGTATGAACGTACCTCAAACCTATTCATACTGGGAAACCAAAGAGTGGCTGCAACCGCGTGATCTGCTGATCGTGGGCGGTGGAATTGTGGGGGCATCCACAGCGCTGTTTTACAAGAAAAAATATCCCGATCACAACGTGATGATCCTCGATAAAGGCGTGATGCCGGAAGGGGCCAGTACGCGAAACGCCGGGTTTGCCTGCATCGGATCGATTTCTGAACATCTTGCCGATATGAAAACTGCGGGTGAGGAGGTCGTCTATGGACGAATTAAACGTCGATGGGACGGACTGAATTTGCTGAAAGAAACGATGGGAGAGGAAGCGATTGGCTATGAACACACTGGCGGACACGAGATATTTGAAGATGAGAAGATATTCGAGATGTGCAGGGAGCGAATTCCGGAGATCAACCGGAAACTGCAGGAGCAGATGGGACTTGAATCGGTTTATAGCGCAACTGAATTTGAAGGATACCCCGCAATAGTTAACCGGGTGGAAGGAGCGATCAACAGCGGACGATTGATGAAGCGGCTGCATCAAAAATTATCTGTCATGGGAGTGGAGACGATATGGAACTGCTCGGTTGAATCTGTCCGGGGCAATCAGGTAAACCTGAAGAATGGGATGGAATTAAAAGCCTCTAAAATGGTTCTGGCTACGAACGGTTTCACGAGAAATCTGATAGACGCACAGGTGCAGCCGGCGCGCGGATATGTTTTTGTCACTAAACCGATTGAAAATCTGAAATGGCGGGGTACGTTTCATTTTAATGAAGGGTATATCTATTTCAGAAATGTTGAAAACAGTCTGCTGATCGGCGGCGCACGAAATATTGCCAAAGCAGATGAAGAGACCGATCACTTTGGAGTAAACTCTGCAATCAAAGAATATTTAATTCGATTCGTAACGGATACCTTGCAACTGCCCGCCGACTGGGAAATTGACCAGGAGTGGAGCGGAATTATGGGCATGACCGCAAACAAAGAACCGATCGTTCGGGAAGTGGAGAATAATCTCTGGGTTGCGGCTGGACTCAGCGGTATGGGAATTGCTATCGGGATGGAAGTGGCGAAGGGAGTTGTGGAGAGGATAAAGAATTGAATCGAAATCTTGCTTATAAACGTGCAGACTGTACGTATGAGGTAATGTTTGTTTATATAATTTCGGAATTATCTTTCAGATAGTCAGAAAGTTCATCTTTAGAAACTTTACCATTGGCAATACCCATTATGATTGCAAACAGGCTTTTCTTATCTGCCACAATACGGAAGCTGTTTACAAACAAAAACGTGTACATTGCGATTAACGCGGTTCGCTTATTTCCATCAAAAAATGGATGATTTTGACAGATATGAAATCCATAAACTGCAGCGATATGAAAAATATCACGGTGTACATAATCTCTTACGAAACTTGCTTCAGGTTGCTCAAGTGCTGATTCAAGAAGTGATTCATCAC
>CAZXYQ010000081.1:6472-12972 GCA_964644975.1 uncultured Rhodohalobacter sp. | reverse complement strand
TATAAATAGAGGCCACTGGCCAGCTGTGAACCATCAAAGGTAATTTCATGATAACCTGCATTTCTGTTTTCATTGATCAGAGTAGCGACCTTTTGTCCCAGAATATCATATACCTCGAGAGTTACATGTGCTAATTCGGGTACCTGGTAGACAATTTTAGTAGTTGGATTAAATGGGTTTGGATAATTCTGATGGATACTGAATTCTTGTGGTAGCTCTTCATTTCCTGCCCTGCTCGTTGTGAATTCCGGTTCACCACCTAAGCGGATGTTTGCGAAGTAAATAATGATATCTTCGTTGAGATTAACAGGATTAGAAAAGTCGGGCATAAATGCAATAACATTCCATTCTCCGGATTTTTCTGAAAAATCAAAAACGATCGTCTCCCATTTCTCTATTTCTTCTTGAGGAACCATGCTCTCAATTTCTAGATCTGAAGTATCGCCGTCCTCGAGCTTAAATCGAAGCGGACTGATGCGCGGTTTCCAAACATCCACATATACATAAGAGTGGTTGGTAACATCCAGAGGTACCGGTAAAAACGAGAAAAAACCACCCCAGGGAACACCGTGCTGACTGCGTCTGAACTCTATAACCTCATCGCTGCTGTTAACTTCGTCAGGGGCTGGATTAGGAATGCGGGTAAATTCGCTGTCGTCATCCGAACCGCCCCTCATTAGGTTAAAATCAATATACCGCTCAATATGAGACATTGGATCAAACACAGCACCCATGAGTGTGACGTTGTTATTTAAAATTCGGAGTGTTGCATTCATATCACCACCTTCATCCGGTGCGAAGGCAACTGAAACATGTACAGTATCGCCATGAGCGAGCATTACAGTCTCATCAATGTTGTTAAGGATAAATTGGTCAGCGTTTTCACCAGTAATTTCTATATCTCCTGCGGTGATTTCCAATGCTCCACCTCCAATATTTGTCATCGTAATAATGGTTGGATCGGTGCTGGTATTACGTTCGGTCAAGCCAAACTCTACCTCATTTGGTGTAATAACCAGGGTAGGTTCGGCACCCACTTCAATATCGTCTATAGCCCAGCGAACAATGTTGTCGGACGAACCCTCGAAAACCCACGCCAGGTGAAGTTGATCTGCTCCTACACCATGATCTTCCCTGTTAATCTGTACAGATACTTGTTCCGAGGGAATATCTGCCGGATTATTCCATTCGAGTATAGTATGCTCTTCCTCGCCAGCGATACTGACCAGGCGAAGATCGTAAATTCCCGGATCCTCAAAAGTATCCGAAAGATGCTTGAAACTGACGTTCATACTGTCAAGGCCGGTAGTTTGAATTGGGGGCGTCATAACATAAAGAGTACCTTCCTGGACGGGCTGCCACCAGAAAATAAGTTCCGGTGCTTCTCCCCCTGCCTGGTTTGAGTTAAACACGTACCAGTTATCTGCATTTGAAGTCCATCCTAAGGGTAGTTCAAACTCGCCAGAAGTGTCGAAAGATTCAGACCAGGGAAGTGTGGTAATGGTGGCGTCGTACGCCTCTCCGGAAAGGGAGACTTCTTCGCCGGCGACCATCAAACGAGCTTGTTTTAACCCTACAGTCTGCGGCTGGAAGCGAATGCCCACAGAGGTTTGTTCGTTAGGCTCCAGCTCGATAGGCTCCTCGATATTCCGAAGTCCAAAATCACCGGTACTCCAGTTCACTTCAAATTCGGCTGAAACCCCGAAATGATCGGATGGATAAATATCGTTTTCATTGGGTACGTTTAGTACGATTTCGGCCGAAAGAGGTGTAAGAAATGATTCGCTCTCTTTGTTAAAAAAGATGTAGTCAATTCTTCTCTGGGAATGGCCTAAATGATAATTGAGCGTGCTGTGCTCCGGGTCCAGGTGATTTTCATGAAATATGGGGTAGACGTCTGTGAATTGCGTGTACATCACATCCATTTCATCCCAGTCGGGGTTGGCGTTAAAGTCTCCCAATACAAAAACGAGATCAGATGTGCTGGTTTCGTCAATGAAATCATGCATATCATTAATTTGATCCGTACGGGTCTGCGTAGCATCACCCGGATTGTGCAAATGGGTATTATAGACATCCACGATATGATCATCGACTCGGATTTTGGCGTGAACAGCTTTGCGATAGGCATTTAAAGGTACCAGCGCTCTGAAGTTGGTCTCTTCAATAGGGTATCGAGAAAGGATAGCATTACCAAAACGCTGATCACGCTCCTCACCGTCAACAGAATCGAAATAGTAATAATATCCAAGAGAGTCGGCCATTTGCTGTGCTTGGTTGTCCAGGTTAGCACGCTGGATAACCTCCTGCAGACCGATGATATCCGGGTCGAGTTCACGTATCTGTTCCAGAATAAGCTGAAACCGGGTTGGCCACTGTTCGTTGTCAAACCAAATGTTTAGGGTCAGCAGTGACAAGGATGTACTCTGGCCCTCTTCAGCGGTAATTACGATTTGATCCGGATGGAGAGTTATTGCTTCATTTCCATCGTTGGTCAGCTCAAATTCCTGAACTTCGGAGGTGGTACCGATCTGCTGAGGGGAAAACTCATGAGATGCGGGGGTAACAGTAATTTGGGCCTGACCTGCAAAAGGCAGAAACAGCAGTATAAATCCGCTTAAAAGTTGTATAAATGTTTTCATAATAGATGGGCTAATGTGTTTTGATTCCACACCGAGATTCTGTAGCGGCATGGAATCGGATTTATTATTTGATCAGCATCAGTTTGCGCGTCTGTACAAACTCACCGGCCCGCATACGATACAGATAAAGGCCGCTAGCTAAATCGGAAGCATCAAATCGTGCGGTATGGCGTCCGGCCTGACGTTGTTCATCCACTATTGTTGCCATTAGCCGTCCTGATACATCATAAACTTTCACGGTTACGTGAGCGCTTTGGGGCAGATCATAACGAATACTTGTGGACGGATTAAATGGGTTCGGGTAGTTTTGACTCAGTTCAAATCTTTCAGGCATATTCCATGATGTTTCGCTGCTGGTTTCTACGGTTGCTTCTCGTACGTGAACATCATCGATCGACCAGCGGGTGAGGTTGTCGGAGGACCCTTCAAACTCCCATGCCAGGTGCAGCTCTTCTGCTCCCACGCCGTGGTCTTCCCGGTTGAGTTGAACAAAGACCTCTTCGGCAGGAATATTATCGGGATCAATCCACTCCAAAACAACATTTCGGTCTTCACCAATGATGGTAACAAGCCGAAGGTCATAGATTCCCGGATCGCCAAAGTTACCAACGAAATGCCGGAATGAGACTTCCAGCTCTGTGTACCCGGTAGTGTTGATTGGTGGGGTCTGCACTCGGGCAAGTCCGTTTATCACTGGTTCCCACCAGAAAACTAATTCTGGTTGTTCTTCTCCTGCAAAATCGGAATTGAATACGTACCAGTTTTCTTCATTGGCCTCCCAGCCGGCAGGCAATTCGAATTCATTCACTTCGCTGAAATCTTCACTCCAGGGCAGCTCAATACTCTGTGAATATCCTTGATGTGGAATAAACAGAAGTATAAATAATAGTGAACACAGAGATCTTTTAATGTATGATAGTGTTGTCATAAGTCATTGGATTTAAATTTTATTGGATGTTAGGTTTTGGTTTTATGTAGGGCAATTTCATCTTATTTAATTAACATCAGTTTGCGTGTCTGCATAAACTCCCCGGCCTGCATACGATACAGGTAAAGACCACTGGCTAAATTGGAAGCGTCAAATCGTGCGGTATGGCGTCCTGCTGAACGTTGTTCATCTACTAATGTCACTATCAGCCTTCCGGACACATCATATATCTTCAAGGTTACGTGCGCGCTTTGTGGCAGCTGGTACCGAATGCTTGTGGTTGGATTGAACGGATTTGGATAGTTTTGATCCAGCCCGTAGGAAAGGGGCAGTTCCTCTCCGCCTTCGACGTTAGTTCCAAGCGATTCATCACTCAAACGAATGTCGTCAATATCCCAAGAGGTCATATTGTTGGTAGTACCATCAAATACCCAGGCAATGCGAAACTCGTCGCTGCCGAGACCGTGATCCTCTCGCGTAATGGTTCCACTGAATTCGCTTTGTCCAATGAAAGCCGGGTCCACCCACTCTTCGATGACATATTCTTCGCCGTCGGCGATGGCAATCACGCTAAGGGTGTACTTACCGGGATCCCCGAAATTGCGGACACGATACCTGTAGGTAAGCGTGAGCTCTTCGTAACCAAGGGTCTCGATATTTGGGGTTTTCAGGTAGAAACGTCCTTCTTTCTGGGGTTCCCACCAAAACACCATCTCAGGAGGATTACCGCCTGCATTATTTAAATTAAAGGCCTCCCAGTTGCGGGTGTCGCTCTCCCAGCCCTTGGGAATACCACCTTGTACAAGTGCGGAAAAATCCTCCTGCCAGGGTAATTCAGTAATTGAGGGGTCAAAACTACGCCCAAACAATGGTAATGACCGATCGCCTATATTTAATATAGCCTGAAAATCGCCTGCTTGAGACGGAGAGAACGAAACGATAACCTCTGAAATCGTTTCACCTTGAAGTGAAATAGATTCTGTAATTTCATGAAGCACAAATTGGTCAGCGAATTCTCCGGTTATCTGAAGGTCTTCCGGCTCAAGTATAATAGTTCCGCTGCCGATATTTGCAATGGTGAAAGCGACGGAATCTGAGGTGGTGTGAACCTGATGTTCGCCGAAATCATGGCGGTCCGGATAAACCTGCAGTGCAGGAAGGGCTTCTAATCGCACATCATCAATAGACCAGCGGAGGATCTGGTCGGAAACCCCTTCAAAAACCCAGGCCAGGTAGAGCCCTGAAGCTCCTACACCGTGTTCCTCACTGTTGATGACGGTAGATAGTTCGGCTGCCTCCATGTCGCCGGGATTGCTCCATTGGCGAATCACAAATTCTTCTTCACCCGCCAGGCTGACCAGCTTTAAGTCGTAGCTTGCCGGATTCTCAAAATTTTTGAGGGAATGGCGAAAAGATACCACCAAACTGTCCATGCCGGTAGTTCGGAGAGGGGGTGTACGAACATGAAAGCGGCCGTCAATAACAGGCTCCCTCCCGAACACCAGTTCAGGTGCTTCACCATCAGCGTAGGCGGAGTTCAATACGGACCAGTTATCCGCCTCTGAGTGCCAGCCATACGGGAGCTTTGATTCATCAACATCGCTGAAGCTCTCGCTCCAGGGGAGCTGCTCTATCGTAGCGTCGAATGCCTCACCTCTGACAGTTGCCTGCTGGTCGAGTATGTTAACAGAGATTTCTTTCAAACCTACGGTAATGGGCGCAAATACTACCTCTACTGTGACAGATTCATCCGGCTGGAGCGTAGTGCTGTCTTGTATATTCTTGAGAATAAAATCATCTTCATCGCCCATGATTTCAAAACGAGCCAATACACCAAAATGATCCGATTCCATTTGTGACCTTTGATGTACTTTATCAAGGATAATCTCTGCTGACAGGGCACGGAGATTGTTGCTACCCCTATTCTGGAAAAAAACATAGTCAATGCGCCGCATCTGGTGGCCCATGCGGGGATTTAGCGTGGTATGTTCGGGATCTAAATGATTCGTATGGAAAAGGGGGTAAACATCGTTAATATGTTCATAAATCAGCTCCATCTCCTCCCAATCCGGGTTAGCGTTGAAGTCGCCTGTAAGAAAATAGGTGTCGCCGGACCGGGTTACTTCAATAAAATCGATCAAGTCACGAATTTGCTCTTTGCGGATGTCATGGTCCAGCATTTTGTGATGCAGGTGAGTGACATAGAAGTCAACAGTATGGCCGTTAATATCGAGCTTGGCGTGAAGGGCTTTTCGATACTGGTTTAGCGGCTCGAGAGCTCGAAAGTGGGTCTCTTTAATCGGATAGCGAGATACAATCGCATTTCCGAATCGCTGAACCGAACGTTCGTCATCAACCGAATCGAAATAGTAGTAATAGCCGAGGGAGTCGGCCATCTGCATGGCCTGATTGTCGAGGTTGGATCGCTGGATGACTTCCTGAAGACCGATCACATCGATCTCTTTATCCCGTATTTCATCTAAGATATAGGCGAACCGACCGGGCCAATCTCCGTCATCGGTTTCAATGTTGTACGAAAGTACAGAGATTTCAGTGGACTGTGCATCTTTGCCTGTGATGGAGATTTGTTCTGGATGCAGTGTCAGAGGGCCATCACTATGATTGGTGACCGTAAATACGTTCGGCTTTGAAGTGGTGGTGATCTGTTGAGGTGGGAATTCAAAAACACTGGGTGTAATATCTATCTGACTCAGAGCTAATCCGGGAAGCAGTAAAATAGAAAAAATCACAAAAATTAATGACTGTAGTAATTTTTTCATATTGATAGGGACTGGTATGTATGGTTGATGTTTAGAAGAATAGGATCAATAATAGTAGGATGCTTGCACCACTATTTAGAAATCAAACAATTCGAATCAATATGAAAAAATACCAGAAGATGCTCGTATATGTAGTCAGAAGGATGTGGT
>CAZXYQ010000081.1:0-6372 GCA_964644975.1 uncultured Rhodohalobacter sp. | reverse complement strand
ATCAATATGAAAAAATACCAGAAGATGCTCGTATATGTAGTCAGAAGGATGTGGTGATAACTGCACACAACATTGTGTGTGAAGCTAACCGTTCATTATGATCTTCTCATTCCAACCAACAATTTTTCAATCTGTATTCGTAAAATTATTTGCAGTGTCAGTGAAGCCAGGATTAAAAAAGCTTCCGGTATAACTACCGGAAGCTTTTGAACGACTATTTATTTCACAAGTGTCATTGATCGGGTAATGGATCGGGTGGAGGTCTGAAGACGGTAGAAATAGGTACCGCTTGTTAATCCGACAGCATTGAAGCTAACTTCGTGCTGGCCTGAGCCAAAGAGGCCATCAGCTAGCGTAGCTACCTCTTGTCCCAGCATATTATAAACTTTCAATGTCACCTGATCTGCATTGTTTAGTTCAAAGATGATGTTTGTACCCGGGTTAAACGGATTCGGGTAGTTTTGCTTCAAGGCAAGGTGAACTGGCAATTCGCCTTGTTCAAGGCTTGTAACGATTGGGGCCTCGGGTGAGTCACTCAGTACAATGTTGTCGATGTAAATTGTAATGGCCTCTTCAAGATCCACCGGATCATTAAAATCGGGCATGACTGCAATGACCGGGTATACTCCAGCTGCATCGGGGTAGTGAAAGGTCATATTTTCCCAACCTTCCACAACGGTCTGTTCTTCCATCGATTCAAATTCGAAGTCATCGGTTTCCGGACTGCCCTCAACTTTAAACCTTACCGGACTTATGCGTGGTTTCCACACCTGATAGTGAGCATACTTCATGTCATCCATTTGCAGAGGATCAAACCCTTCATTACTCCAAAAGCCACCCCATGGGTTGCCTTCAGCAGCGCGAAGAAACTTTAGCACATATTCACTACTGTTTACGTCATCAGGATCAGGATTTGCAACAACCTCATACGCATCTTCACCGTCTATTTCACCACCTGTCATATTGTTTGTGGCTATAACATTCTCGGGATCTTCGAAATCTTCAATCACAATGTAATTTTGTGCTGAAGCCTGCTGCAGTGTAAATGCAGCTGCTAAAAATAGGCTTAATAGTAACTTAGTTTTCATAGTATTCCTTTTTTGGTTTTTGTTTATCTACTTATCGAATCCAGGCACAGGCTTTTTGCATAGATTGTGCCCGAAATAGTTAAGTTTGGTTGATACTGCTATTCTATAATTTCAAATTCAGCTTCTAATGTTTCAGCTACACTGGACCCTACAAACACTTTTATAGTGCCTGGTTCGAGTATGGGTTCAAGTTGCTGATCTAAGTAGGTTAGTTGATTTGATGCCAGCTCAAATTCAACGGTTTTAGATTCCCCGGGCTCAAGATAGATTTTCTCAAAATCCCGAAGCAGTCTTACCGGCTGGGTTACGCTGGCCACCATTTTACGGGTGTAGAGCTGCACAATTTCATAGCCGGCATAGTCACCACCGTTTGTTACATCCACAGCGATAGTAAGCTTGCCCTGATCTGTAATTTCAGTTTCACTTAGGCTCAGGTTGCCGTACTCAAATGTTGTGTAACTCAAGCCGTATCCAAATGGAAAAAGCGGATCGTTCGGTGCATCAATAAATTTGGAGGTGTAGCGCTGATTCGGATCAATGGGGCGGCCTGTTTTTTTCTGGTAATAGACGTTTGGAATCTGACCGACTGTATAGGGCCAGCTGAACGTCAGTTTCCCGCTTGGGTTGTGATTACCAAGCAACACGGAGGCAATAGCATCTCCGGTACGGGTACCCAGATAGAAAGCATTTACGATGGCCCCGATATTATCATTGGCCCAATTAATTTCCAGTGGACGTCCCGCCATCAGAACCATCACTACAGGAGTTCCGGTTTCATGGATTGCTTCCAGTAACTGCTGCTGAGCACCAGGCAGGTTTAATGTTGTCCTTGATGCGGCTTCACCACTCATGTGACGGCCTTCACCCAATGCCATAATTACAATATCTGATTCAGATGCGAGCTGAACAGCTTCTTCAATACCGTCTGTTGAATTGTCGTCGAGACTAAGAGGCACGCCCTGAGCAAATCGTATAGTTGTACCTTCAGGTACAGCATTTCTCATGCCCTCTAAAAGCGAAACGTTATCAGAAGCTTCACCTGCAGCAGACCAGGATCCCATCACATCATACTGGTTGTCACCAAGCGGGCCGATTATGGCAATGTTCCGGGCGGATTGCGAAAGAGGTAACAGCTCATCTTCATTTTTCAGAAGTACGATCGATTTTTCAGCAACTTCGAGAGCAAAATCGAGAAAATCTTCGCGCATAATCGTTTCGGCTTCCCGGTCATAATCAGAGTACCTGTAAGGATCATCAAAAAGGCCAAGCTCGAACTTCATATCCAGAATGCGGGATACAGCCATGTCTACCTGCTGCTCCGATACCGCCCCGCTTTCTACCAGGCCAGGAAGCTCATTCAGGAATATGTTGCTCATCATGTCCATATCAACATTTGCGTTAATGGCGAGCTCTCCCGCGTGTGCCTCGTCGCGTGCATATCCATGAGGAATCATCTCCATGATAGCGGTATAGTCAGTTACGACAATACCATCAAATCCCCAGTCGTCTCGCAAAATTTGGTTGAAAAGAAAATCGCTTCCGGTTGCCGGAACACCATCATATTCATTAAATGCAGTCATGAATGTTCGCACATCGGCATCCACAGCCGCCTTAAATGCAGGCAGGTGAATTTCGCGCAGTGTTCGTTCTGAAATATCCACCGTGTTGTAGTCCCGGCCAGCTTCTGCAACTCCATATGCGGCAAAATGTTTAGCGGTAGCCATGATCGTATCCAGCTCGTAAAGGTCATCTCCCTGGAATCCCTCAATACGCGCAACACCAAAGAGCTTATTTAATAAGGGGTCTTCTCCTGAACTCTCCACGATCCGTCCCCATCTCGGGTCGGGGGCAACGTCGATCATTGGGGTGAAGGTCCAGTGTAGTCCTGCCGCTGCAGATTCTTTAGCTGCGATCCGTGATGCTTTTTTTATCAGTTCAGGATCCCATGTAGAGGCTTCAGCCAGTGGAACCGGGAAAATTGTTCGATGCCCGTGGATCACATCAAATGCAAATAAAAGAGGGATTCCAAGGCGGGTCTCCTCTACCGACAGTCTCTGCAGATCAAGTGTATGTTCCACAGTATGAGCATTAAAAACCCCGCCGAGTTTTGATTCACCGATCATCTCCCGATACTCTTCACTAAGCGTTGGGCCGGTTTCTGCAAAACCACTACTTAGCAGGTTCAATTGGCCGGCTTTTTCTTCAATAGTCATCAATGCAAGTACGGAGTCCACTTTTTGAGGATGTCTAAGCGGTGTGACTCGTACAGTTGAATCGTTTTCTACATACTCTGTATCCGTGGAATGATTATAATGGACAGAGATTGAATCTGAAATCGAGAAAATGAAGCTTAGTATAAATACGAAGGGCATCAATAGACTATAAAATCTTTTAGTAGCCATGCTCAAAGTTTTAATTTATTGCTGATTTGTTTTTAAAAGAACTTTTCTGTGATGTAAGAGTAACCTCGTTCGCACCGTAAATGTTAATTGGTGCAGACTGACGCAAACTATTCTATGCAAAATAGACAATATGATTGCATAATTTTGCATTCAATAAAAAGCGGTTTTCTTCAAACTGATCAATAATTACGCGTTTATTTATGTTAACGATTTAAAATTGAATTTAAAAAATATATCAAATTATTTGTACTAATTCTGTGCAAAAATATATGCCTTTAAATTCATTGCATTTTTATTTGCATAGCCTTTTCTTACTTAAACAAATACACCCTGCCTATCTTAAATAAAGTTAAAATGAAAAATCTTTTACCACCGATTACCCTGCGAGATGCAATTTTCAAAGTAAATATCGGTCTCTTTTTTCTTATCCTCTTAAAAATGGTGTTTGTTAATCCAATACCTGTTGAGGCTCAATCTTTCAATGTCTCATCTTATAATATCTTTTACTATACACCGCCCGAACACGATAATAGCTGGGAAGCACGCAAAGATCACGTCGCGAACATCATTAGATTTCACAATATTTCTCTTTGGGGTTCGCAGGAAGGTGAATTGAACCAGCTACAGGATTTGAAAGAGATGACTGGCCAAGAGTATGTAGGTGTTGGCAGAGATGACGGTGAGAACGATGGTGAACACAGCGCAATATTTTACAATCCGGATCTTTTCCGAGTAATTGAGCACAATACTTTCTGGCTATCGGAAACCCCTGACAGACCATCAATGGATTGGGGAGTAAATTTTCACCGAATTTGTACCTGGGGAAAGTTTGAGCATATTGAGTCGGGGAAAGAGTTCTATGTGTACAATGCACACTTTGATCATGAAAGCCAGGAGGCAAGGGTTAATAGCAGCCGTATGGTTCTTAACCACATCGATGAGAATGTGAGTGACGATGAAATGGTGATTTTTCTTGGGGATCTAAACGCTGTGCCGGGAAACAGAGCTTACGATAAAATAATAGAACATGGCAAACTTCAGGATTCATACCATCTCAGTGAATTACCTCCTCACGGGCCAACCGGCACGTTTAACGGCTTTAGTTTTACCCGCACTCCCGATCGCAGAATTGATTACATATTCTTAAGTAGTCATTTTAAGGTGAACCGGTATGGTGTATTAACAGATAGCTTTGACGGATTAAAGTATCCATCTGATCATTTTCCGGTTTTCACAGAAATTGAAATTCGATAAGTTAAACTCAAAAGAATTTATTAATGACTAATATTTATAGACAAACCCGATTTTTAATATTTCTGGTTACTGTGACTCTCTTCGTATTTAGCAGTTGCGATAGCTCTGAGCAACAATCTGAAGTTTACGATGCTTCTTCATCATACGAACTTACCGATGATGAATTATTAGACAAAGTTCAATATGCGACATTTCAATACTTTTGGGAAGGGGCTGAGCCCAATTCGGGAATGGCTCGGGAAAGGTATCACGTAGACGGGCACTATCCGCAGGACGATAAAAACGTAGTTACCGCAGGCGGATCAGGTTTTGGTTTGATGGCCATTATTGTTGGAGCTGAGCGAGGTTTTATTACAAGAGATGAAGCCGTTGACCGATTTGAACGGATCGTAGGTTTCCTGGAAGAGGCCGACCGTTATAACGGTTTGTGGCCACACTGGATGCATGGGGAAACAGGTGAAACTAAGCCATTCAGCCGGCTTGACGATGGAGCTGATATTGTGGAGACTGCTTTTCTTGTTCAGGGGCTGCTTACTGTAAGGCAATATCTTAGAGACGGTACGGAGCGTGAGCAGGAAATTGCTAATAGGATTGATACAATGTGGCGGGAAGTAAATTGGAACTGGCATACCAAAGATGGAGAGGATAATATACTTTTATGGCACTGGTCACCTAACCATACATGGGAAATGAATCACCCTGTTCGGGGATATGATGAAGCTAAGATCGTCTATATATTAGCTGCATCATCACCCTCATATTCAATTGATCCTGAAGTCTATCATGAGGGGTGGGCCAGAAATGGCGATATCGTTTTGGAAGGCCACGAGGCGTATGGATATTCCCTTCCGGTCAGGCACAACGGTGCGGAAGAGTATGGCGGCCCGTTGTTCTGGGCACACTACTCTTATCTTGGGCTGGATCCCAGAAACCTCGAAGATAAATACGCCAACTATTGGGAAAATAACCGGAGTCATTCTCTTATACAGTATGAATATGCAATCGAAAATCCATTCGATTTTGAAGGATATGGGGAGGATATGTGGGGCTTTACAGCCAGTTACTCGGTTGATGGTTATACGGCACACATGCCGCATCAAAACGATCGTGGCGTTATTACACCCACTGCGGCACTCTCATCAATCCCCTACACTCCAGATGAATCGATGAAAGTAATCCGAAATCTGTATGAAAACTACAATGAAGAAACATTCGGAAAATTCGGCTTTTATGATGCATTTAGCCTGGAGCATGACTGGTTTCCGAAGCGATACCTTGCTATCGATCAGGGGCCGATTGTTGTTATGATCGAAAACCACAGAAGTGGTCTCCTGTGGGATCTTTTCATGAGCAGTGAAGAGGTTCAGGGTGGCCTCGATAGACTGGGTTTCGTGTATTAAGAAAAAAATTTAGGCTTAGAGATAATAGGGCTCATGGTATACATCGGAGGCTCTGTTCTCTTACGCACAGACAATGAGTTATTAAGCGCTGTTAAGAAGAACCCTTATGAGAAACTGAAACGGGTACTAAACTAAGCAGGTTGGATTTTAAATTTGATTTATCCATTCTCTCGAGAAGTGCTTTTATTGTGGCATCCCCAAGCTTTTCATAATCAGTATGAATAGACG
>CAZXYQ010000080.1:0-12988 GCA_964644975.1 uncultured Rhodohalobacter sp. | reverse complement strand
TGTACGCCTGGCTTGCTGTAACCGCATTTTCACTGGTGATGCAGTACATCGCCCCGACCTGGATTATGCCGCTCTTCAACAAGTTTGAACCGCTGCAGGATGGCGAACTTCGTCAAGCCATTGAATCGTATGCCGACAAAGTGGATTTTCCGCTGCAGGGAATCTACGTGATTGACGGATCCAAACGATCAGCCAAATCAAACGCCTTTTTTACGGGCTTTGGCAAGAACAAGCGGATTGCGCTGTACGATACGCTGATTGAAAATCATACCACCGAAGAGCTGGTGGCGGTTCTGGCTCACGAAATTGGCCACTACAAGAAGAAGCATATTGTCAAAAATATGACGATAAGTATTCTACAGACCGGAATCATGTTTGCGCTGCTATCCATCTTTTTGCAGGTGCCGGCCCTGTTTGATGCCTTTTTTATGGAAGAGATGAGCGTATACGCGGGGCTGCTCTTTTTCGGTCTGCTCTACTCACCTGTGGAAACGATTCTCGGTATCTTTATGCAGATGATGAGCCGCAAGCACGAGTACGAAGCCGACCGCTATGCATCCACCACTATCGACAAACCGGAGGAGATGGTAAACGTGCTGAAGAAACTTTCAAAAGACAACCTCAGTAACCTGACACCTCATCCATTCTATGTATTTCTGAACTATTCTCACCCACCGGCACTGAAGAGGATTGAAGTGATTAGAAAAAATTCGGCTGGGTGAACCACAACGTGCACTAAATATTCGCAAAGGTTAGTGCGATAAATATCAGGGAATAAAGTAAATTTGTGACCTTTGTGAAGTACGTTTAGTTCTTCGTGGTTAAATGTCCGTGGTTAAATCAATCTCAAAATGGCTGAACTCTTAGCTACATTTTTATCTGATCATTCATCCAGCTTAACACCCATTCCAACAACAAACTCCCCGGGAATTTCATATTCATTTCCATTTCTGAATGGAGCAATAGAGTTGAGATATTCCCGGTGAATCTCCTCTTTGGTTTGATTGACGAACTTCGGCACTTTTGTATTTCATTAAGTAATTTAACGGAATCCAATTACAGATCTGTCAAATAATCAGCCATTCTATCCAAATATTCAAACGGAGCCGCACCTTCAATTATCCATCCATTCATCATAATTGTTGGAATAGCAGATATATTTAGCTCTTCACTTAATGCAAGATGCTCATTCACAATTTCTGCAGTCATATTATTTTCTATACAAGATGAAAGCTTTTCCAAGTCATTCACTCCTGCTTTTTCTGCAGCATGTATTAGCGATAGTGTGCCGAGCTCGCTTTGGTAATTAAACAAAGCATTATGAAATGGTTTGAACATTTGTTGTTCTCTTGCACATTCGGATGCTTTTGCAGCAGAGTAGGCATATTCATGATTGGCAAGTGGATTATGAACATATTGAATCTTTATTAACTCCGGATATTCCTCAATCAAATGCTCCAATTCAGTATTGATTTGCTTGCAAAAAGGGCACTGGTAGTCATAGAACTTTAAAATTGTTATCGGGGCTTCTTCATTGCCTTCAGTGAATGATCCGGTTGTGATATTTTCCCAGCCATCCACAAATTGCAATCCGGCGGTCATATCCGGTTTTTCAAAAAACTCCTGATGTATAGCCATGCCGGCTATTACAATTGCACTTCCAACAAGCAGTGCGGTTGCTATTGTATAGACTTTATCCTTTATCGAAACCATACTTTCTAAAATGGTTTATTTTTCAAAATATTGAGACAATTCATTTGGATATTTTTTGATGGTTCTTTCTTCAGGTAAATTTCCCTGTATGTATATAAATTCATCATCAATTGTGATGTCATATGGGAATTCATCGGTCGTTAAAGTTCCTAAATAATTGCCGTCTGAGCGACTGTATATGTCAAGATATTTATAGTCCGGATCTCCGTTGTGATGTGGAATCGTAACAATAAAATTGTCCCAGACATCAAAATTATTGAAAGCAAACAGTGCCCCTTCTGAATAACTTGTACCAATCTGTCCTTCTCCCGCTTCAAATACTACGTAGTTAATATTATCGGGCCAGTCATCAACGGTTGTCCTGGAAAAAATGAGATCTCCGTCGATGTTGTATTTTTTTAATATAGATTCAGAACGGCCAGCAAAATAAAGATGGTTATTTTTAACTACGACTCTTCCAGTATATTTAAGGGCGTTGTGGCCAGCAAGATCTCCCAGCTTTGAAAATCCACTAATCGTATTTCCCTCAAGGTCTGATGTATTAAAAAGAAATTCAGGAGTAATAGGTGTGTAGACAAGAATATTGTCATCACCGACTAAAGCTACGCGGGCGGGTCTGGCTCCTTCTTTAGGAAAATATTCATTCACAAAGTTTCCCTTAGCGTCTAATATTAAGATTTTAAGACCCGGGTTGTCCACTATGGCGATAAAATTTGATGAAACATCAAAATCATTAAAGCCGACGACTTCACCCGGTCCTCTTCCTTCATCGATAGAAATTGTATAATCTCTGCTTAAATCTTCTTTATCAATAACGAATATTTTTTTTAATCTCCCGCTGCTTAGAAAAAGGTGATCGTGATTGGATTTTAAAAAGCTTGATGCAATAATGTCCAACGAATCTAAATTTTGACTCTTAACAGGTTTTAATTCTCCTAAAAACACCCGATCATTTAATTGTTGAGCGGTTTTATCAAAAAAACTCTCTCCACTTTTGGTAAGTGAATCTTTTTCCGAACAAGAAGAGATAAAAGTTGCTATAAATAGACAGGTAATTATTAATAACCGCATAGGTTATAAGGTTCGTGAGCTTTAAATCAGAGAGCGAAATAATACTCACCTTGAATTTCACTCTCTGATGGAAAATGTGATATAAAAATTCATGTTAATTATCTTCGGATAAGTCGTTACCACCTCCATCTTTGAAGCATTCTATGAAATTGCCTGAACTTGTCTGAAGGGTTCCGCACTTATCATCATCTGCATCACAATTCTCACCAAAACAACCTGTGCATCCACCGGTACAGGTTCTGCAATCCGGGCACGCATAAGCTACGTTTGGTGTGCTGAGGGTATATCCCCCCATACCAATAACGAGTAGTGCTGCAATATTTAATATTGTTTTTCTCATAATAATAGTTTGTTAATTAGAGGTTATTGCTTAAATACAAAAAAAAATGGGGGGGCAAGAAAAAATGAAACATTTTTTTTAATCAATTTGGTTATGAAATAAGTTGCATTTTTGAGGTGTTGAAAATGGAAAAAAAATAAAATTTTTCTTATCGCTTATATCGCTGCTAATCCACTGAAAATCAATGTGAACAGAACCGCATTTGACAAAAAAATCTTAAGAATGCAATGAATTCTATTTTAAGGAAATCGCCTCAGTTTGATTTCTCTCCCGGGCAACCACAAACCCCCTGGAATTTCATATCCTTCTCCGCTTCTGAAAGGAGCAATAGAGTGGAGATATTCCCGGTGAATATCCTCTTTTGTTTGTTCCTCGAATTTCTGGTAGGCAAGTGCAAGCGCTCCCCCATCAAAAGCTGCCATAAGGGCGGTTTTTTCATCAGGATAGCTCAGGGAGACTTTCATCCGCTCAACATCAATTTTCTCAAATCCGGCCGTTTGCAATGAATGGCGGAGGGTATCGCCGGTTCCCTGCTGAAAAAGCTCTCCAAGGATAATCTCAGCAATCTGACTCCTCACCCGTTTTATGTATTCCTGAATTACTCGCACCCTCCTGCGCTGAGAAGGATTGAAGCGATCAGACAGAGTTCGGCGGTTTGAACCACACAAGGTGCACTAAGTATTCATAAAGGTCACTGCGCTTAAAACAGGTAGCAAATCAAAGTTGTGACCTTTGTGAAATACGTTGAGTTCTTCGTGGTTAAATCAAAACCGGTAGAACCATATATCCAATCAAAATACCGGAATTACATTTTACCCGGTACTTCCCAGTCCGCTGCTTATGGCATTTAATACGAGAAGCATGTCCGGCAGCATGGCTTCAGCTTCCTTCTCCTTGCCCTGGCTCTTAAGTTTTCGCCAGCTTTTCATCTGCTCGATCTGAAGCTGATGCAGCGGCTCAAGACGATTAGATCTCAGCTCAATCATTTCATACATGCGGGGCCTGCGCTCTCTGAGGCTGTGGCCATATAGCAGTTCCAGCATATCACGTGTTCTTTCGTATTCATCAACAATTTTGTTGTGAAACAGACTGCCCATTTCACTGTCATCAACCAGTTCTGACCACTGTTTCATGATCTTTGTATTGGTAAGAGCGATGGCCGAGGATGCATTTGTTATCACATATCGAAAAGGCATATAATTGATCGCATTTTCGCTCAGGATGCTGAACTCATCAGGGTTTTCATTTTGTAACTTTTCGAGAGCACTGCCAACTCCGTACCAGCCAGTGAGGAAGCAGCGGCTTTGACTCCAGCTAAAAACCCAGGGAATTGCCCTGAGATCTTCAAAGGACCGTTTTCCGGTGCGTCTTGCCGGGCGTGATCCTATCCGGCTCGCCTCGATGATATCAATAGGAGTTGCCTGTGCAAAAAACCGGACAAATCCTTCCGATTTTACGAGACCCTGGTAGCTTTCAAGACTGTAATCGTAAAGCTGGTTTACAATGTTTTTGAGATTTTCCCGGCTGGTGGTCAAGCCTGTGGAGTTTTCACCTGACACAATATTAGTTTTGTCGAACACGCCGAGCGTTAGCCCGGTAGTGCCGGCCTGAAGCAGTTCAAGATTATAAAGTGCTGTAACAGGGTTGGCATATTTGTTTGATATCACTTCACCCTGTTCGGTCAGTCTCATATCACCCTGGATAGTTTCGGGTGGAAGTCCGGCTATAAACCGGTGCGTTGGCCCGGCGCCCCGACTGATGGTTCCGCCCCGTCCGTGGAAAAAGCGGATACTGATACCATGTTTTTTAGCAGCTTCATGCAGCTTTCCCTGGGCGATGTACAGACTCCAGAGGCTGGCCAAAATGCCGCCATCTTTGTTGCTGTCGCTGTACCCGATCATCACCTGCTGAGAATTCCCGGCTCCATGGTGCTCTTTGCGGTACTCGCGGCTATCTTTTGTGATCGGGTGACTCAAAAACCGGTCCAAAATTCCCGGGCCTTTTTCGAGGTCTTCAATTGTTTCGAGAAGCGGCACGACCGGCAGTTCGCACACCATTTTGCCATCGTGTTTCTTAAGAAGCCCGGCCTCACGGCAAAGCAGGTACACAACGAGCAGGTCCGATAAGCTTCGGGTCATGCTTACAATCAGTGAGCCAATTCCCCTGCTTCCAAATCGCCTGATCTGTTTATAAAGGACCCTGTAACATGCAAGAACGGCATCCGCTTCGGTGCCGAGTCCGTGTCTGTGCCGCACAAACGGGCGTGATGTTTTGAGCTCTTCGTTTAAAAAGCGGAGGCGTTTCTCTTCAGGCCAATCTGCAAAATGTTCAC
Source organism: uncultured Rhodohalobacter sp. (assembly GCA_964644975.1). Lineage (GTDB taxonomy): Bacteria > Bacteroidota > Rhodothermia > Balneolales > Balneolaceae > SW132. Next base: position 7,532 of record CAZXYQ010000080.1, on the reverse strand, counting down.
CATCTTCAATTCCGGCTTCTGTCAACAGTTGTGACAGGGCTGCGTCGTGAAATCGGCTGTTTTGCCTGATGTCGAGAGCGGCAAGGTGAAACCCAAAAGCCTCAATTTTACGCGCTACCGGTTCAACATCGTGTTTACTGATTAGGCGAGCATCAATCTCGTTTAGTGATCGAGAGAAAATATCCAAATCGTGAAGCACCTCATCTGCCGACTGATAGTGTGTAACCGGGTCAGGTTCCGGCAGCGGCTCACCATTTTTATCAATTGGAAGCAGCTGCTGCATCAGGTTGAGATACTGCCTCCATGGTTCATCCGGATTTCTGTTGATTGCCGAGGCTGAGTCAGGTGAGCGGGCCGAGAGGCTCTCGAGCTGTTTACTTAAAACAGCGGGTACTTCAACCTCGAATGAGGATACACTCACCTTTTGGGCCAGACTGTTCAGGTTAGATTTGATTTGCAACAGTGCTTTTTTCCGGAGTTTCAGCAATGTATTTCGTGTAACATCTGCGGTAACAAACGGGTGGCCATCTCTGTCGCCACCAACCCAGTTACCAAAACTCACTTTCGGAAGCTGCTGACGATTAGCAATTAGCCCGGGATCGAACCCGGTCTCTTTCCAGGCTCCACGCAATCGATGATCGAGCATCGGCAGTACCTTGGGAAAGACGTTATCCATATAGTGTAGAACATTGCGAAGTTCATCTTCGATGGAGGGTTTTTGTAAAAAAACCTGGCCTGTTGTCCAAAGACGCTGCATTGCCGCCTGTATGTCATCCTTGATCTGCTCCTTCTCTTTCTCTGTCCACATGCTGTTTTCACGTTTAACCATCAGTAAATAAATTTCCCGGAGCTGATCGATAACCGTGGAGCGTTTCGATTCGGTGGGATGTGCGGTCAGCACAGGTTCAACCCGGACTGAAGGAAGTATATCGGCTATTTCATTTCCTGTAAAACCGGCTGATTTCAGATCGTTGAGGGTTCTTCCCCATAAACCTGAGATGCGAGACAGTCCGTGTTCATCTTCCAGTTTTCTGCGAAGCTGAACGGCCGCGTTCTCTTCAACAATGGTCATAAACTGATAGCTCAGCGTAAAGGCCTTGCTTAATTTTTCAGAGTTTTTAAAAGATTTAAGGCTCTTCTTACCATCCAGCAGATCAGCAATTTCATCCTCATCTGATTCACGAAGCAACTCAATGAAACAATTCTGGAGATAGGAAAGATCTTCTCTGATTTTTTGCAGTTCAATACTGTCATCTGTTGTACTGAAGTACATAGTTTTTTGTTCTTATATGTGAAGATTGACGGGCCTTAAAATTGAAGTTATCCAATCGTGGACTTTTGGAAATTTTGCCGTTCAAAGCCTCTAACCAGGGTCATTTATGATGAAATAATTTAAAAGAAGATATTTGCAGACCCTATTTAAATAAGAATAAAAAAAAATAAGCAACAAATTGATTGATTTAAATTAAATCAGGCTGGGTAGTATACCCTGTAACGGATAAAAACGGAACTAAGCTTACAAAAACACTTGGATATCAATTACTCACCTTATGAATGAGCATTGAGTATTTTCAGCGATAAACTCCGGATTATCTAACGTTTTGTGGAGAGATGTTTAATTTTAGGAAAAGTATACTGAAGAAGAAAAAGGCTATACGGTATCAGCTTGTCTGTATTGTTAGTAACAAGCAAGATTTTTAAAATCAGTTCCACTATCTGAAATTTATTGAATACCCGGTCAATGACCGGGTATTCAAGTTTAGTTTTTTCATATCACTTCAACAAGACCATAGTCTTTGAAGCCTGAAAGTTACCTGCAGTTATCGAATAGATATAAATTCCAGACGGAAGACTGCTGGCATCGAATTGTGCTTCGTGCCGTCCTGCTTTTTGAGTTTCATCCACCAGGCGCATTACTTCCTGACCAAGCATATTGAAAACTGACAGACGTACAGAAGCTTCTTGAGGCAGCATATATGGAATCACTGTAATTGGATTGAATGGATTCGGATAATTCTGCTCCAGTCCAAATTCTGTTGGCAGTTCTGTGTTACTACCAAGATCAGCGTCATCCAAGTTGTGCACTTCTGATTCACCCGTTTCGGCTAAAGCAAGATTACCACTCGTTACTGCTTCTTCTGCTAAAATAGGTTCGCATCCTTCAGAAATAACCTCATATAACGGCTCGCCAGCGATAGCAAAACTTCCGGGACGCTGATTTAACGGAACGTGAACTTCATGCGTAGCGGTTCCGATATTTCCACTGGCATCCATCAGTTGAAGGTGGAGAGTGTACACACGTCCGTTGCCGGTTGCTGCACGCTCGGCACGAAGCTGAACGACATCGCAGGTTTCACCGATTATCATATCTTCAAACGTGTTTCCGTCTCCATTTCCATAAGCGTTTTCGGGTTCATCGCTGGTGACTTTCACAATAGTAACATCCTCAGGGGTAAGAGTTTGATCACAAGCGTCATCAACTTCAATGTCGAGATTGGCAAGTGTCACAGTACGGTACTCATGATTCGGGCTCCAGAGTACTGTAGGCGGGCTGTGCACCGTGATCGTCGGAGGTGTTGTGTCCACAACATTCACCTGACGCTTAACGGTGTCAGAATTTCCGATTACATCGGTGCCGGTGTAACTAACATCGTATTCTCCTACTTCAAAGGTATTAACCTCAGAATCGTCAATGGTAAGAACAGGATTTTCATCGCAGATATCTGAGATATCAGCACCGAATTCTACGTAGACATCAATGCCGCATTCAATCACCAAAGGATTATCTTCGAGAAGGGTGATTTCAGGTGGAGTGGTGTCCTCAACCGTTATGGCTACATTATCGGAATCGCTTTCTCCGCCAGGATCAGTAACCGTAAGGGTGACCACATGTGCGCCGACTTCCAATGTTACATTTGGATTCACACCGGTTGCGATTTCTTCACCGTTGATACTCCAGGAATAAGTAAGCACATCATTGTTATCATCGGACGAACCGGAACCGTCCAAAGTAACATCAGCGCCGCCAAAACTGTCGCACTCCACGGTCTGATCAGGCCCTGCATCGGCAACCGGAGGGACATTGATGATCGATACAATGGCTGCACGCAGATTCGGTAGTGGTGGTACCGGGTTGCCGTCACCCCAGCCAGTCCCCCCGGCCGTTCCTGTTTCGATGAGGATCGTTCGGATCTCCGCCGGGGTCAGTAGCTCACCTTTCGCTGCGAAATTGATCCCCTGGAGGTTGAGCGCGGCGCCCGAGACAATCGGGGATGCACTCGAGGTACCACCGAAATTACGATGATACCAGAAATCTTGATTGTTCAAATCGTCGGGGTTCATGTAATGAAACCCGTAGCCGGTCGTCATTACGTTCTGACCCCACCCCTGAAGATCAATCCGGCTTCCGAAACTCGAGAAGTTGAGACGATTACGTGCGGCAGAGCTGCCGGCCCCAACGATGATTGCGCCGGAATCACGCACGTTGCGGTCGAACCGGCCATCACAACCCTCCTGATCGAGATCGACGTCACCGTTACCAGCCGCCGCGACAACGATAAAACCGGCGCTTGTAGCTGTGAGGGTGGCATCGAAGACCGACTGCACCCATTCGGAAGGGCCGCAATAACCGCCGGGTCCGTCACAACCCAGGTCGACACTCAGGCCGCACACACGTGCCTGCTGCTCGATGAGAATGACATCGCCCGGCGACCCGTCCACGACGGCCAGCAATATCGCATCGCTCAGAACATTTCTATTTTCACCGTCGGCATCTCGCGTCGCAGCCGCGGCGAGTCCAACACCGGCGCCCCACGAAATACCGGTTACGCCCTTGTTGTCGTTATCGGCAATGAGTTCACCTAACACAGCGGTACCGTGGTTCCGGTCTGTCAGGCCAAAGGGCGAGCGTGGCGTGTGGCCGGCTGGTACTAAAATAGGTATGTCGTACACCTTGCTGAGATCCTCGTGCGTCTGATTCCAGTCGTATTCGATGTCATATACGGTGAAGCCTGCCCCGTTACCGCCAACGAAGTTCCAAGCGTAGCGTGCATCGATGCCGCCCGGAGCCGGGTCCAGGTAGCCTTGTAGGTCTTCGAATAGCGGGGTTGGCTCTAGATCCATGGGTGTCGGGATCATGTTACCGAATGTATTTGGCATATAAGGCAACGGTTGGAGCTCAGGTGCCGGTTCGGCATAATCGACGAAATCCATCTGCCGAAGCTCGGCAAGGAATGCATCAACATCGGTGCCGTCGCGCAGCGTGATCCGGTACCAAGCTTCGAGCACAGGAAGTGCGCGTCCGCTCCTTCGTTCGGCCTGTGCGCGCAGCGCCCTGAGCCGCCCTTCTTCGATTGTGAAGAGCCGTTCGACCTTGAGAATAGACGGCCGTAGCGACGAAGACATCAGCTGGCCTCGTGCATTCGGCAGAGCATCTTCAGTAAATCGAACTTCGATCGCTAATTCAGGGTCTAAAGTGCCGGGACGCTGAGCTTCTGCAGGTGTGGTTACGAATAAGAAGTGAACGGATACAGCTATTATCGCAGCTAAGATTGCCGCTATGGGAAAACGCGACAAAATTGTACATGGTAATGGGTTATTATTTTTATTCATTTTGATCTCCTTCACGTGAAGTTATAGGCCTTGCTGTGACCAGCATGTGGTCAAATATTTCGTCGTAATCACCTTTGGCATGAAGTCGAAATTCTGCGATATGGCTATCAATGCGAGCCATTGCCGCGTATTGTTCGGTGACTGCTGCCGGATCTCGCTTCATAATAGGTATAGGCCCGAAGTGAGAGTCGAAAACCCGAAGGGTGTCATAGGTGATATGGACAGGTAGCGGAGGGGTCTCTACCGGATCATAAACAATATTTTCGATTCGTGCATCGCCATCATCAGGTGGCGTGAACAAAACGATGTGATGTTCTTGATTCGTGGTAGTCCATGTTGCCGGATACTCCAATGTAAAGACAATTTCACCACCGTATTGGTATGTTGTCCATTCTTGTTTGTCTGAAAAAACTGTACATGTTGCCAATATGGTCATCGATATAACAATGACCCATTGAGCCTTCCATACATATTTTTTTAGTGTCTGAGCTTTCATCGCGGTAAGCATATGTTTTCCTTTATCCTATTGGTCTTCATAACAGTACAGTATTTAAAGATGAGCTATCCCCAAAAAACCTGGTCTCTTTCTTTACTGTTTCTTTTTAATCGAAGCCAAAGATATCCTCTATCCTATTATGCGAAAAGAATTGTTACTTTATATCAACAATATTATTAATTTTTTCTTATTTATCTTTTATCATCATATTATTAATCAAAGAGGGTATTATTTTATTATACCCAGATCATGATCAATTCTTTAAGATGCTCTCCATTGCACCAAATGCTCTATGAAGAGTCGTTTTTAATCCGACCATTGCCTTCTGAAGCATGAACAGCGGTTTCATCGGCAGCGGGTTTATGATTACTCGGGGATGTTCTTTTTGATGCAGCGGATAACACCGACGGCTACTTTTTCAGGTTTAGTAGGCTTCAGGATTTTAGGTGCAGGGCCAGCGCGTTCCTCCACGCGGGCATACATTTCATCATCCGAAACAAAGCCGGAGCAAATCACAAAGTACCAATCTGCGTATCGGCCAGCTTAACCCGCAGTGAGTGGATGAACAATATCAGTCCCGCTTTTGAAGCCGCATAGGGTGTTTAGGTTGGAAATCTGGTTTTACCGGCCAGGGATGAGATATTTACGATGTGGCCCCGGTTTCGTTTTAGCATTAAGGGAAGCAGGCCTATTATAAAAAGCATCGGTGCGATGAGATTCAAGGGTACCACCTTCTGTATGTAATCCGGGTAAAACATTTCGTGAGGAGTTGAGATCTCAAATCCCGCATTTATTACCAGAATATCGAACGGATCGAGTTTATGCTCCGCTTCTGCTATGAGCGAATCGATCTGACTCGTATTGGTAAGATTTGTCGGGATCACCTCAGTTTTCACTTCGGATGACAACATCTTATCCCGAACCTGTTCAAGTGTATCAGCCCGGCCGGATTAGCATCAAAAAAGGCATATGCCCATTTCAGCTCAAGGTTCGGCATTTTATTCGCCTTTTAGTCGCCGAGTCCTGGAACATTGATCTAATTATGGTGGAGCCAGGCGGTAATCTGGTAGGGAAAGGTTTTATCTTTTTCGTTCAGATCAATTGAAATCTACTCTCAACCATTATTTACAACAGCATCTTTTTCTTTAATATTAGTGGGCTGTATGTTGGCATCAGTAACCATCAATCCTGCGGAAATACTTCTATTACCTACAATATTTCTTTGAGATCCATTTTCAAGTGGCTGAACATTATGAGGGTATAGATAGGTTAAATATCCATTCCTGCCTTCAACTGTAAATTCTCCCTCTGTAATCTCTTCATTTTGAACACAAAGCCTTTGGTCTCTAACAACTACTCTACCCAGGTGAGTGGCTGAACCTCTGCCTTCCAGTATCTTACATGATTTATAATCATTATACTCTCACGTTTCTGAAATCTTAGCCTTAAAAGCCATCGTGAGCCGTTTCTGTAAGTTCAGGTTCCAAATCAGCGGGAAGATTACTCTTCATTAGTTTTTCAAAATAGGATCTGGCCAGCTGTTCGTTACCGATCATTTTGGCTGCAAGTGCAGCGCCCATCAGTGTATTTAATCTGCCCGGCCAGATATCATTCGAAGAATCATACGCTTTCAAAGCATCATCGGGCCGGTTCAAATCCATAAATAGATCACCCAAAGCTTCTCTTGGCGGCTGAAGGGCACCGGGTGTAACGGGATGCTTTTCAACAGAACCTTCCAGTTCTGCTGCTTTTTGCGTTAAGTCGATCGCTCTCTCTTCATCACCCTCTTTTAGTGCAATCCTGCCGGCAAGTACGAGTCGTTCTGTTTCAATATAGGCAACCATGTTATCATCACCTCTCTGATCAGCAATATCCCGAAGCTCACCCATTCGCCGCTCTGCTTCTTGTGCGGATTGAATATCGCCGGATTGAACAGCTCCCAGTCCTTTGGCATACCATGTTAATCCTTCTGCCCAGGGAGATGCATCCCATGGCAGATAGTCCGGTGTGCGCGGTTCAAGGTTCAGAGCTCGTTCCCAGTCGCGCTGCTCAACCGCAAGGCGTGCCGGAATAGCTGCAAGGTGAAACGCACTTACAAACGACTGCTGATGTCTGTGTTTTGTGAGCGCATTCCGGTATATGTTTTCAGCTTTTTCATCTTCACCACGCTGGAGATAGGCATACACCAAATAGTCGATTGCGTGGATGTAGTGATGAGATTCGGCTCCGTTTAAAGGATGGTTGAGGGCGGCATTGGCTGATTGTTGATTCCAGCTGATTACCTGCGGCCAGTCGCCCAGGCGAACATAGATATGTGACGGCATATGAAGTGCATGCGGAACCTGCGGCGCGATATTAGTATAGGCTTCTACAATATCAAGTGCATTTTCTGCCCGGCCGTCAACATCTGTCGCGTGGATGCTGT
>CAZXYQ010000079.1:0-13196 GCA_964644975.1 uncultured Rhodohalobacter sp. | reverse complement strand
GATGATCCGAAAATTCCGCATCCGGCAAAAAGAAATAGTGAGAGAAGCACTATTAATACTTTAGTAGTAGTTTGGTTTAATAACATATAATTTTTCTAAATTGAAATGAATACTTGATAAAGTCGTCTTATGTTTACTATACATCAAGTAAAAAAAGAAGCTTTTTGTAAAATGATACAAAACTCTGATCCGCAGCTCCTCTCCATTTTTAGGTTCAATGATGTTTAGTGTTGGATTTTTGTGCTATTTATCTAATTCATACGGAGATCTTTAACAGCAAAAAAGATTGACATATCGCATCTTATCTAATTTATTATCAATATCTTAATAGAAATAAACTACCGCAGGAGTAATCCTGGTAACCCGCCATCATTTTATGGATGACGATATTAGAACCGGTTTAAAAAAAATTTTGAATGGACTCTACCAGTACTATTTTCTTCATGAACTCTTGTGAACATACATTATTTTAGCTAATCAAAAGGCGTACCATCCAATTCATTAATTGCCTTAATTACTACACCCGAAACCACTCCCGTTATGAAATCAGACAGAATAGAATTCAAAGGTGCTCTTGGCGAAACGTTATCAGCTAAGCTGGATCATGCCGATGGTGATATGAAAGCATGTGCTCTTTTTGCACACTGTTTCACTTGTTCCAAAAATCTGAAAGCGGTAGGCCATATTACAAAAGCTCTTTCGATGCACGGTATCTCTACTCTCCGATTTGATTTTACAGGACTCGGCAATAGTGAGGGTGACTTTTCAAATACCAACTTCTCCTCTAACGTTGAAGATCTTGTTGCAGCAGCTGTATATATGGAGAAAAATCTCGAGGCACCATCTATACTCGTAGGACATTCACTGGGCGGGGCAGCTGTTATTCATGCAGCACACCAGATCAACACGGTTAAAGCAGTGGCCACTATTGGAGCCCCTGCAGACCCGGTGCACGTAAAGGAGAATTTTTCGCTAAAGGTCGATGAAATTGAGCAGACCGGAGAAGCAACCGTTACTCTTGCCGGACGCCCTTTCAAAATAAAAAAACAGTTTCTGGATGATCTGAAATCAGCCAACATGGAAGACAAAATCAAAAACCTGAACAAGGCACTTCTTATCATGCACGCTCCGTTAGATAAAACGGTTGGCATCGACAATGCGGCACGTCTCTACGCAAAAGCAAAACATCCAAAAAGCTATATCTCGCTGCATGAAGCCGATCATCTGCTGACAGAACAAGTCTACAGCCGCTATGCGGGGGGATTGATCGCTCAGTGGAGTGATGTTTACGTTTAAATTGTTACTTTCAATAAACCCAAAATCCAAACGAACTTATGCTGAATCCAATTAAATATTCAATCTTTATTTTTCTGATTATTGCACTTGCAGGCTGCGCGCAGCAGGAAATGGAACACTCTGCCCAGTACGATGAACCCGAATTTTTTGAGCTTGTATCCGTTCTGCATCCTACCATGGGAAACATGGCCGAAGGAGTTGTCCGTTTTTTCAATACTGACGAAGGGGTGCGGGTAGTAGCTGAAATCCACAACCTCACTCCGAACAGTGCTCACGGTTTCCACGTCCATGAATTTGGCGACTGCACGGCCCCGGATGGAATTTCGGCCGGCGGACACTTCAATCCGCACGACCAACCGCACGCCGGTCCTGGAGATGATGAACGCCATGCCGGCGATATGGGTAACCTGATCGCTGATGAAAATGGCACGGCTGAAATTGACTATGTTGATCCTGTAATGTCATTCAGCGGTAGTGATTCCATTCTCGGCAGAGGCATTATTGTCCACGCCGAAGAAGACGACCTCGAAAGCCAGCCCGTAGGTGATGCCGGTGCCCGCCTTTCATGTGGTGTTATTGGTGTAGCTCAAAGCCAATAGCCGTCACAAGCCACACTTTATTTAGATTACGGCCTGTCGTACATTAAGTTCGGCAGGCTTTTTGATTCATATGGGTTAAGTAGTGAATTTATGAAGATATTTTATTTTGCTCTGTTACTTTCAATCTCTCCTTTTCTGCTTCAATCTCAAGATCACTCTTTTATAGACGGAAACTGGGATGGGTTCATAGAAATACAGGGACAGCATCTGGCCATTTCACTCATTTTTAATACTGTAGATAATGAGACGGATGGTGCGATTAATATTCCACAGCAGGCGTCCTACGACCTGCCGGTTGAAGTACCCTACTTCACTGCAGACTCTCTTGTTTTTTCATTTGAAACCGGCACAGGCCCCGCTTTTTTCCGAGCCAGTCTTGATGACCTGTCCGACGAACAAATCAGCGGATTGTTTGAACAGTCGGGAATGAACTTTCCATTTACAATCAGAAAAGAGCAGCTTGAGCGGGAATCGATGCTTGGCGGACACTTCAAACAAGATCTCACGATCGATATTGGAACGCACATGCTTGAGGGCAGCCTCGTTACACCTGCGTCGTTCGAAGATTCAACGCTAATCATTTTTTCCAGCGGCAGCGGCTCACAAACACGAAACAGTCCAATCGCAGGATTTGAAGTTTTTAAGGAACTGGCAAAGGGCCTCGCGGATCACGGCTACTTCAGCTTTCGTTTTGATGAAAGAGGCACAGGCGGATCAACAGGAGCTCCGGACGCTACGCTTTCTGAACTTGCTGAAGACCTGAAAGCGATACACAACTATTTCATAGAAAACGGACATACCAACCCTTTCCGGTCCGTAGTTTACCTGGGCCACAGCCAGGGCGGAATTGTAAGTCTGATTGCCGCCCGGGACCACTCGCCCCGCCAGCTGGTGCTGCTCGCTTCTCCTGCGCTGACGGGTGATAAAGTGATCAATCAACAAATCAGAACAATTTCAGAAGCGCAGAATATTCCCGATGACGTTGTAGAACAAAATATGGAATTTCAGCAGCGTGTATACCAGGCCGCGCGTTCCGGTGAGGGGTGGGAAGAACTGGAAGAAACGATTGCAGATAGACTGCAGGAACAAATTGATGAACTGCCTGAAACCCAGCGCAACACTCTCGGTGATATGGATCAGTTTATTCAGAGCCAGGTAAGCCGCCAGCTCGACGGGGCAAAAACAAGGTGGTTCAAATCTTTTATTGAGACAGACCCCGGGGAGTACCTCAAAGAATCGACCATTCCTGTTCTCGCCCTGTTCGGTGAGAAAGACTCGCAAGTTGACCCGAATAAGAATATTGCTGAAATCGATCCTTCCAGCAGCACTATCACAACTGTTGTCATAGACAGTGCCAATCACCTTTTCCAAACGTCCGAGACCGGAATGCCGGGCGAGTACGGTATGCTGGAGCATCAGTTTGCCGACGGATTTATTGATCAGATCATACAGTTTTTAGAGAGTTACGACACGCCGTAAACATGCGCTGGTGTCGTTATCAGCCATAAATAAGACTCCTATCTTTTCCGACCCCAGGGTCGGGGAATTAAACCACTCCTCAATTAATGATGTCATATTTTTTGGGATATAAGCGGTGCTGTCCCAAAAAAAAGCCTCAAAGCAACCTGCTTTCTTATTCAGGCCCGTGCAAATTCGTGCTTGCCCTCACAGTGTTGATGCGTCCGCTTAGAAATGGAATTCCTGTCAGTGACTGATCAGAATGAGTTGGAAAACCGGAGGTATAGGCTTCAACTGCTTCTCTGTCCGTGCGAATAAACCGAAGCTGATCCCTGTTAACCGATCTTTGCTGATTGGTATAAAAAGCGAGAATCAGCAGCAAACTCCTCAATGTTTAAAACCCGGCAGAGGTTTTGATACTGGCGGTCAATGCCGACAGCCAGAATGATAAAACGGTTCAGCACCAGGCTCACGATTCAGGTGGATAAATCCGGTTTCAGCCTGCATCAGCGGCGACAGCGAGGCTATGATTGCAGCGATTGAGAAGCTTTCGCTGAGGTGAACATCAAGATGAGGGAATTACAAATTGGGAATTATCTATGATCCCCAATCTGCAATTTGTAATCTTAAATCTGCAATCAATACCATAGAGGCCTTTTCTTTTGAGATTGATGTATTTGAGCTGGAAAAATCTGACTGGCAGAGTTAGTTCTGCCGGTTTTCCTCTTTGTGTAATTGCCTGAACTGTAATTATCCGAAGCATCAACTTTTCACCGCCGCCGGCGTAAATGGTTTTTGTTTTAAAGAACATTTATTTATTTAGTAATCAGATAGCGAAGAAGTTGTATCTGTAACTTGAATCCAGCTAATAATTCTTAGTCAATGAGCGCAGAAGTAATAGGGTTAAGTATTCTGTTTCTGGGAGTGGCCTTGATTGCCGGAAAAATGATTAGGGTCTGCGTTCCGGTTTTTTCGAAGTATTTTCTCCCCAGTTCCATCATTGGCGGTTTGCTTGTATTGGTAATCGGGCCTGAAGTTCTCGGGGCTCTCTCAGTCTACTTACCCGAAGGTTATCAGATGGAATACGGGCTCTTGAATGAAAATATGCTCAGTGTTTTCTCATCGCTGCCCATACTGCTCATAAATCTGGTTTTTGCAACGCTTTTCCTGGGTAAGAAGATTCCGGATTTCAAGACAATCTGGAGTATTGCAGGTCCGCAGGTCTCCTTTGGACAGACGGTAGCATGGGGGCAGTATGTTTTTGGGCTCCTGCTGGCAATTTTTGTACTCGCGCCTCTGTTCAATGCCAATCCAATGGTGGGGGCACTTATTGAAATTGCATTTGAAGGGGGGCATGGCACAAGTGCAGGACTCGCAGATACATTTTCCGAGCTGGGCTTTGAAGAGGGCGTTGACCTGGCGCTGGGCCTGGCTACTGTGGGGGTGGTAAGCGGAGTGGTGTTTGGGGTGGCTCTCATAAACTGGGCAGTGAGAAAGAATAAAACCAACTATTTAAAGAGTCCGGAAGAGTTTGATGAAAATCAGCTGCGGGGAATCATTGAGGTTGAAGATAGAGAAGAGAGCGGATGGCTCACCACCAGTCCGCAATCTATTGAGCCACTCGCTTTTCACCTGAGTGTTGCAGGCCTGGCCATTTTGCTGGGGTGGGCCATTCTGGAGCTCTTTATCTATATTGAAAACATTAGCTGGGGGGCTGATGACGGTTTTAAAATCTTTGCCTACCTGCCCCTTTTCCCTCTTGCCATGCTGGGAGGAATCATCATTCAGCTCTTGCTGGATCGATTTGATGACTACAACATTATCGACCGCAATACCATTAACCGGATTCAGGGCCTTGCTTTGGACTTCCTCATCGTTGCAGCCATCGGCAGTTTGTCTCTGCAGGTGATCGGAACACATATCGAGGTGTTTCTCCTGCTCGCCATTGTCGGAATCAGCTGGAATATCTTTGCTTTTCTGGTAATTGCCCCAAAAATGATACCTGAAAACTGGGTAGAGAGAGGGATAGGCGATTTTGGTCAGTCTATGGGCATGACAGCAGCAGGGCTTATGCTGATAAGAATCGTGGATACAGAGGGTGATGCCAAGGCTATGGAAGCCTTTGGTTACAAACAGCTACTCTTCGAGCCTTTCGTGGGGGGCGGATTGATGACAGCCGCCAGCGTCCCCCTCATTTACCAGTTTGGGGCAGTACCTGTCCTAATTTTCTCGGCAGTGGTTATGGTAAGCTGGAGCCTGGTTGGGTTTTTGCACTTCGGGAGAAAAAAATAATTTCTCTCTGTCATTCATGATTTATGATTTATGGGGCACAAGTTTTTTTAATTAAAATTACTTTGACCTGATACAGATAACGGTCTCTTATAGCCTGAGTTCGATTCTTAATCCTCGTCAAATCGCATCAAAAGTCCCCTCCTTTTCCCCCAACGGTATAACTGCGGGGCAAGGAGTGGATTTAGGGGTGGTTCTGCCATTGGCATCCCGATGGGGAAAAAGGTTAAATCAGCCGTTTTGTTAATTTCAGGCCTGATCATAGTACCATAACCACCCCCGACCCCTCCTTGCGAATGAGGAGAGCCTCCTTTATTAATTTTTAAATCGAACTGAGGTTTATACGATTAGCTACGTGATTGCCATCCTTTTTTCAACCAAACCCAACAGCAAGTATCTTATTTTAGCTGTGGGTCTAAACAGCCGATTACCGGATCTGTATAGAAATTAGTGTGATTTTATATAGAAGTTTTTAGAAGAAGGCAGACAAATAACCGTTTGGCAATTTTGCTGCGGGGCAATCAAATAAGAATATAAGCGTCAAACGCTTACCTGCCCGCACGATACGTAGTACCGCGAAGCGCTATGCGTGTTATAAAGCATGCTAAGATTTGAATCTAACTACGATTTGTCTTATCTGGCTTGCTGCATTTTCGGCCTGTACATTTACCAGCTGATTGCACGATACATTTACCTTTTTGTGATTTTAGGTTGTTGCTGTACTGAACAGTGAATACCTCCGCCAAGCCAGTTTTGCATGATGGTATCAATAAATACGATTTCCCTTTCCGGAAACTGCTGTTCAAAAATTGCACGTACCGCATCTTCTTTTTCTTTAGAAGAACCCGATGCGGTGTAGGTCGGCAAAAGTACCAGCCCGTTGGTAACAAAATAATTCAGATAGCTGGCCGCAGCAACCAACTGTAACGTATCACCTACCTGTGCAGCCTCGGAGGGCACAAACCAATCATGCTTCACATCCAGGGTAAATTGACCCTCATTTAATTCTTGTCTTACTATTACCTGCTCTGTAATTAAATCAGGCAAGGGCACTTTAACGATTTCAAAAAGATTGCCATCCTGGTCCCGTGCATTTCTGAGGATTTGATAGTTCTCGTTCATGCGCTCATAATTCATCTGGTTGACAGGATTCAGGTATTTTTCATTTTCATCCACCCAGGCCAGCAGTATGGTAGAAGAATTGGCAAATCGCACAAACTGATCGACATGACCACCCGTGCCACCACCTATATAATCGCCCGTAATGCGCCGGATAAACCAGTGTGGATCATTTGCGAGGCCTTGCTTCGTCCATATGATATTGGTCACACCTAAAACACGTTTGAATTCTGCTTCAATAAATTCCTTGGACAGGTCCGGATTTCTTAGAAACACCGATTCTTCATTCAGAATCAGCGTCCCTTTGCCATTTACTTCAACGGCCCCTCCTTCATGGATCACTTCGGTTTTTAGAACGGTGGCGCCTGTCGCTGCAGCCATCAAACTGTCCACCCGGCCTGTTTGATGTATACTTTCTTTCATATCATTCCAGGCAACATTCACGCTGTCCCTGTTGCCTTCATATTGCAAATCCAAAAATGCGGGCATACCGTAGAGATCCCAGCCAAAATCCGCTGCACCCAACTCACCCCTTTCATTTATCAGGAAGGTTGCTCCGTGATCTCTGATCCAGTAACGTTCACCCGGCATCACATGCATGATGATACCGGTGGTGTCAACGTCTGAATCTATGAGCCATTCAATCGCTGTCTGCTTCAAACTGTCGCTGTCAAACGCTATTTTAACCGTTATATGAGGCTTAAGTGTGGTAATAATTTCACCAATAGAAGGATAAAAACGAGCGGTTGTGTCCGCTTCCCAGCCCAACCATACAGCTTCATGAGGTTCCCACTCGGCAGGCATGAAAAAATTATCATTTTTTTGATCACACGACCACAGAAAGGCAATACTGAAAATGCATAGCAAATATTTCATACTATAAGAATTTAGGTTGTGATCAGGTTAAGAAGGGTGCTTGGTTTGTCTGAATCTAATTAAAAACGATGAAAACCGGAAGAAATTAGATTTTTGAAAAGTGGGTGTAACGGCCCAGCATGTGTGCGGCGAGTCGACTATCTAAGAAATTAAGCAACAAACGCTTACCCATCAGCACGAAATGAGTATTATGTGCGGACAACAATCTTCCCTTTGTGGGCAGCTGTACCGAAACGATGAAACGCATTGCGGACATCAGTGTCGGTGAATGCAAACTCCGAATCGATCACTGGCTTAAATTTGCCGGCCTCGAACAGTTCATTAAAGTAGTCCAGATCACGATTGGTATCGAGCCCTATTACCCTAAGCTTTTTGTCACGAGCACGGTTTATTCGTAATCCTGAGAGTGAGATTTTCAGCAAATTGCCTAATTCCCCGCCTACGGTCGCATAAACACCATTAGGATTCAAAGCACGCTCGTAGTCAGTCGGCGACCGATCGGTTTTCACGTCGATAATCAAGTCGTAACGCTGACCACTGCGCGTGAAATCTTGAGCACGGTAGTCGATCGTATGATCGAACCCCCACAAGTGGATCGCGTTCAGTTTTTCTGCGCTATCAACACCGGTTACTTCGACCTTATGAAGCTTCAAGAGCTGAATGGCGATACTACCTACGCCACCCCCGGCCCCGTTTATCAGAATTGACTGGCCTGACTCAGGCTGGCCGTTCGCCATAACGGATTGCAGTGCGAGCATGCCCGCTTGTGGAATGGCAGCAGCTTGTTCAAAACTCATATTGGGAGATTTAAACCTCACGGCATTTTGTGGTGCACTAACATATTCTGCAAACCCTCCAAATCCACAGCCGGATAAATCAGAATACACTTCGTCGCCAGGTTTTAACGAGCTGACATCCCTGCCAACAGCTTCAACTATTCCGGCAATATCCGACCCTATGATGATATTCGGCCTGAACAGCCCCGCCATAAACCGATTTGGTATAAATGGTGTGCCATGAAGCAGGCACCAGTCCCAGTCGTTAATCGAGACAGCATGTACCTTAATCAGTACCTGATTCCGAGCTGGAGTTGGTTTCGCTATTTCCCGGATTTCCAGAAAATCAGGTGACCCGTACTTTCGTATAATCAGCGCTTTCATATATCATGATTCCCCGGGATTCAATCGGACAGGCCGTGATGTTGGGTTTATTTATTAGACAAAGTACCAAACTCACCTTTTATGCAGCTTAAATAAACAGACTGCTGAATGACGAATACGTAAATTCTTATGCATTAAAAGTGTCCCTTCGCCCATTCACCAGTTCACCTCTGTTCCTCAATCCAATTCTCCACCACTGCGGTCAAAACTTCCAGCGGAAGGGCGCCGTTCATTAAAATCACGTCGTGAAATTCGGCCACGTTAAATCGATCGCCGATAGAGTTTTCGGCTTTTGCGCGCAGGTCCTGAATGTGCTGCATGCCGATTTTATAGGCCAGTGCTTGTCCGGGCATCACGATATAGCGTTCTATTTCGTTGACCACATCGCCCATCGTTATTCCGGTGTTTTCGTACATATAGTTGATGGCTTCATCCCGGGTCCACCGCTTCTGGTGGATGCCGGTATCGACCACCAATCGCACAGCACGGAACATTTCGGCTTGTAGCCGGCCGAGGTTGCCATGTGGGTCGTTTTCATACATCCCGATTTCATCCAGCAGCCATTCGGTGTAGAGCGCCCATCCCTCCACATAAGCCGTGAACGGGTAAATTTTCCGGATGACCGGCACGCCCTCAATTTCCTGTGCCAGCGCCAGCTGAAAATGGTGTCCGGGAACCGCCTCGTGCGCGCTGAGGGTCATCATGCCATATTTTGTGATATCATTAACATCCCGGAGGTTGATAAAAAAGATGCCCGGACGACTTCCGTCCATTGCGGGAATATTGTAATAGGCAAACGGCGCCGTTTCCTGCATATACTCGGGCACGCGTTTGACTTCCATACCGGTTTTTGGCGTGCGGTTAAATAGAGGTGCGGTTTTTTCGTACAGTAACTCGACCTGTGCCGTATAGTCGGCGACTATTTGTTCGTGAACGTCCACCGTAACCGGGTAAAACATGGCGGAATCTTCATCCAGCATGGTAAACCGCGCGCTGACCGTTTCCCCCGAAATCCCGATTTCATCAAATAAATCAAACATCTCCTGTTTGATGCGCTCTACTTCCAAAAGTCCCGTTTCATGGATTTCCTCCGGCGATAACGAAAGCGTGGTGTGCATGCGGGTCAGGTAACGGTAATAAGCTTCGCCATCCGGCAGCGCCCAGACGCCCACATCGTTTCCTGCCCTGGGATGAAGCGTTTCGAACGTTTCAATTAAAGACTGAAATCCGTTGGCAACTTCATTTTCTATGGCCGACAAAGCATCCGTTAGCAGGCTATTTTTATCCGACTCGCTGATGTCATCAAGTTTAGCAAGCGCGGTTTCAAGGTTTTCGTAAAGCGGGTTTTCATTTGCTGAAATAGCGTTAAAATCCTTCATCTCCCGCAATACATGATCAATCACAAACTGCGGGGGGATGACGCCGCGATCCGCCCGGTACAATACCGATTCCCGAACCTGATCAAATTTGGTTTCAATCGCCTGCATCCGCTTGACGTAATTTTCAGCGCTTTTTTTACCAATAATCTGATGATTGATCGTCAGAACATCTATGGTGGATGTCTGCACGCCAAAGGTTTGGTTCACCGGATAATCGTGAAAAAGCCAGGGTTCACTTTCCAGACGGGAATCCAGAATCCATTGCATCATATCGTAGGAAATGGATTTTTGCCCGCTCAGCCGCTCGCGGTTATAGCTGTGCAGCAATTGATGATATCGCTTGTCGCGCTCCAGTCCATCGTAAGTATGTTGAGGCGATGCGTCCGTGAGCTTGTGACTGTGAAAATCGAACATGGTATTATCTACCATACCCAATAAGGTTAGAATTTCCGGTTCCGACAAAACCGTGCTAATCAGATAGCGGTCAAAATAGTGATCAATATTAAAAGGTTTTCCCCAGATCAGTTTGTATGCAAAAATACCGAAAACAAGCAGCAGAACCACCAGGGAATAAAGCACGATTTTTTTCATGGACACAACAAAAGCGTTGGTGGATTGGTTTGATTTCAGGCCCCTCAATAAAAAGCATTATAGTACATTTCGTGAAACTTAGAAACGGGGAAATGGGGGCAGGACGATATTAAATACAAATTAGCTCATCTAACGTAGGACAAAAGAAGTCCACAAAATAAGCTTTCACCTTTCAACGGAGCCCATATTCCCAAAGCCAACAGTGGGGAAATATTCCAGAAATTCGATTAAAGAATGACCTGCCTCAAGATATTCAATAAAGGTGTTGACAGGAACCCGGGTTCCCTTGAATACTGGTGTTCCACCTAGAATGTATTTGAGTACTCGTGATTCAGGAGCGGAATCGTGCAGTTGCTATAATGGTCTCGCGTTTAACCGGCGATTCCTTACGAGTTAAGTTAAATTATTTGCATTTTTAGCAAATCAAAACCGAGGGAGAAACCGCTTGAAACGCTTTTTATAATGTTATAATCTCCAGAAAATTAAGCTTAACAGATTACGGTATTGCTAATTCATCCCGGTTGAAGCTGATATCTCAAAAATGTATAATGGATTCTGATATTATGATCGCCTGAACTTCTGACAAACTGGTAAAGATTATGAGTACAAATGAGCTGAATTCTGAAAAAAAAGCCGGCAGCGCTATCGACCGGAAATCTTTCATCAAAAACAGCGGTGCGGGTTTTGCGGCTATTGCGGCAGGCGGACTGTTCGGGGCAGCTACTCCGGCATCGGCGAATGCATCTTCAGGGGCGGTTTCCTCAAACGGTATGTTCATAGATAAAGTCGCGCTGATTACGGGCGCCACATCAGGAATTGGTGAAGCCGCCGCTCGTGAGTTTGCCAAAGAAGGCGCAAAAGTATTCTTCTGCGGACGCCGGGAAAACCTGGGCGAACGGGTGGAGCGCGAAATCAGGGAGACCGGAGGTGAGGCAACCTACATGCGGGCTGATGTACGTGAGGAGCCACAGGTTAAAGCTTTCGTTGAAGCCTGTAAGGAAACCTATGGCCGAATTGATATTGCCTTCAATAACGCCGGCATCGAAGGACCATCAGGTGGATTTCATGATTTAGAAATGGAAGGAACGATGGGTTATTACGACCTCATAAAAACCAATATAGACGGAGTGATGTACTCCATGCGCCATGAAATCCCGATAATGCGCGAACAGGGTGAAGGCGTAATCGTTAACGTAGGGTCCATGCTTTCACACCGCGGCTCATCGGCGTGGGGAGCATACGCCGCATCAAAACATGCAGTGATTGGATTGACAAGATCGGCGGCCTCAGCAAATGCGGGTCATGGTATTCGGGTATTGAGCCTTTCACCCGGCGGAACGCGCACTGAGCTGCTGCGCCGCTTTATGGGTGGGGGAAGCCTGGAAAACGCCGGGCAGAATAGCCCTATGGGTCGCTTGGCTGAACCCAGGGAAGTCGCCCGAATTATGATGAGCATGTGCCTGAGTCAGAACCTGTTCCTCAACGGAGACGACATTAAAGCCGACGGGGCATCTTCCGCCTGAATGTAGGAGGGACGCAGATTTATACGGGATTCGGGTGCTGATTAACGCGGAAAAAAATGGATATAGTCGATGGCGAGAGCATTATAACGGTTTGGCGGTTGTGCGGCGGGACTTGTAACTGCACATATCCCGAAAACCCAAACCCGTCCGTTTGAGCCGCTGGTTAAATTGGCGAATCTACGGGGCAAACATTTCCTGCAACGTATTCAATACTTTTTCTTCAGCTGTTGAACTTATAGAGCCAAGATTTTTGATCAAACGGCTTTTATCTACTGTACGAATTTGATCTAAAACGATCTGCCCTTTTTTGCCTTGAAATGTAGTAGTGACCCGGGTTGGGTAATTTTTGATTGTAGAAGTCATCGGTGCGATGATTACGGTTCTGATATGCGTATTCATTTCATCGGGTGAAATGACTACGCAGGGACGCGTTTTCCTGATTTCAGAACCTTTTGTAGAATCAAGCGAAATCAGATGAACCTCATATCTTCGTACGGGATGTCTATCTACCATGTCCACTCAGATTCATCCCAATCGGATGGTTGTTTAATCTCTTCTTGATCAAATAAAGAATCATCACCTTGTTTTGCCATTTTTTTGAAAGTCGCTTCCCAATCCTTTCTGGTTGTTTCAGCAGAGCGAAGAACAATTTCGTTGTCTCTGAGGATCATCTCGATTTCTTCGGTTATTCCACTTTCTTCAATCAGAGGTTTTGGAATTCTAACCCCTTGGGAATTCCCAATACGAATTATTCTTGTTTTCATGGCTTCGATCGTTATGTAAATTGATTTTCTAATGTAACTACAATGTACTTACATTTCAACGAAAGAAGAGAAGTTTTATTGAGCCACTTAACGACCCAGCGTTTAAACGGCGAGGGGATTATGAGTTTCTTTTGAAGTAGCG
>CAZXYQ010000078.1:0-13202 GCA_964644975.1 uncultured Rhodohalobacter sp. | reverse complement strand
TCACTCCATCACTCCGTCTCAGCGAATCGATCAGCCAACCGTTCCCGGACTGACCTCTTGTGCATCCGGTCCGGTTTCCGGCAGGGGAGAAACGTTGGGGTCGAGCGTTTCAGCCTCCACTTCATCATCCCAGAAAAAGAGGAAAAACATGATGGCCACTCCCAGCGCTAATATTCCGGGCATAATCCAGAACTGCATTGCACCGGCAAGCCAGCCGGCTTCCGTAGATCCGTCCAGATTAATGCTGTCGCCCCACCACCCAAGCAGGTAGTTCCCGATAAGCATACCTGCGCCGTATGTCAGCAGGTTGAAAAAACCCTGTGCGCTGGCGCGGAGGTTTTTGGGAGCTTTTTTATCAACATACAGCTGACCGGTTACAAAAAAGAAATCATAACAGATGCCGTGCAGCGCAATACCAAGAATAATCAGCGAGACGGATTCAGGAAATGCACCAAAGAGAAAATAACGGGCTGTCCACGCCAGCATTCCAACCAGCAGCATCCATTTAATTCCAAGACGCACAATAAAGAAAGGTATGAGCACCATAAACAGAACCTCACTCATCTGGCCAATCGCCATAAAGGAGGCCGACTGTTCGCCGAAAGCAACGGCAGCAATAAAATCGTTCGTCCGCGCATAGTAGAAAGCGAGCGGTATACTAATGGCAAAACTGCTGATAGAGAAGACCGCAAAATTTTTGTTCGTAAGCAGTTTCAGAGCATCGAGACCAAAAGCCTCTTTTAAACTAAATTTCTTTCCTTTCTCGGAGGGCGGAGTAGCCGGAAGGGTAAAGCTGTAGATACCGTAAATCAGTGAAATGATGGCGCTCATGTAGAGCGGGATATTTGTGCTTTGAATGTTGCTCTCAATTCCTGTAATGGCTGTTAAAAGCGGAACTTCAACAAAACCCAGAACGGTTTGTGCTACAACAAAACCGGCAATAATCCATCCAACTGTTCCCCAAACACGAATTTTTGGAAACTCTTTATCGGGATCGCCGATATTGGCAAATGAAATTGCGTTTACAAGAGCAAGAGTTGGCATGTAGAGCATAAAATAGGCGAGCATCACCCAAATGAATACGCCCGGATCGGTTATGCCTGCAGCGTACCAGAGCAAACCTGCCCCCAGAATATGGCAGATTGCATTTACTCTTTCTGCATTGAAGTATCGATCAGCAAGGAGCCCTACAAGCACGGGTGCAAGCAGCCCCGCCCAGTTGTGCGTGGCATACGCCTGACCAATGATTGTATTTAAACCCTCTTCCCCCTGGAAAATTTCAAGCAGATATACGCCCATCACCACAAAAAAACCGCCCCAGATAAAGAACTGGAGAAACATCATAAGGCTCAGTCTCGAGATTACATATCGGTCTGAATTCATATCAATTAAGTTAGCTCATTTTTGGTTTTAAGATTTAGACCAAGTATAGCATATAAAACGTGATTTGCAAACGGAAAAAATGATCGAAACCGAAAGAATAAAATGACTTTGGTTAAAGGTTGTTAATTGTTTAAATGACACTTTAAATGGATTTACGCACCCTTTTCGGAGTAGGAAGCAGAAAGAGTGGGAGGCTTAACTATCTGCGTGGAGACAGGTCTATCTCACCCAGCGAATACCAAAAACCATCCCAAACTGGCTGCCGAAAAGGTCGCCGTTATCAAACGCAAAATCCGTTAGCAGGATCATGGGCTGGTTGAAAAAAGTTATGGGTGTTTGAGACTGTAACCCAACCGAGAGTTGGTTTGCCGGTTCAGAAAAGGGATCATTGCGCGTTCCAAAACTTCTGCTTGCGGTCATTTTTGCGATGAGTTGAGAATGTCCTATTTGAGAATCTACTCCGATATGGTGAGCTATAATTCGATTGTTGTCAATACCATCTACCAGATTTTCAATCGGGGTGTTTGATACACGGAATAGAGGGTTGCCTATGGTTCTGCCATGAGTAGCCCAGCCAGTTCGGTAGATATGGTGATTGTAGTAATTCTCGTTTCCCTGGAAAGGATCGCGGCAGCGTTCAGGCTCTTCACTGCATCGGGTGCCATCATCCAGTATGTTTTCGACACGCGGGCCGTCCTGCCATTTTGTATACATAAATTCGTATGTAATGCCTCGTATTGGCAATCCAAGGCTTTCATCAAACCGAAACGACAGTCCGTTTAATGCATCCTGGAGACTTTTCAGTTTTAAATTATCTTTGGTTTCGAGCGGATGCTGTCTGTAAAATTTTATATATATTTTATCCAGCTCAAGAAAAAATCCAAAATCCCAGGTGCCCAGATGATCACCCAGCATATAATCGGCTTCAACTGCGGGTGCTGTTTCTTCATCACCTCCCAATGCAAAAAAAACGCGCCAAAAATCAGTAAATTCGGAGGGAAGATCGCCAAATTCCGGATTATTTTGTCCGCCCCATTTCGCGTAGTGTGCAATTCCTCCATAGAGGTTTAGTGGAAAATCACCACCGATCCGGGCGTGGCCAATCTTTTCGTGATAGAGAACATTGTCCGTGTACCTCTCTCCGCGTAGCCAGCCGTGTGATGCATGACCGCGTATCTGGATGAAGTTGTTCGTAAATGGCAATCCGGTCCATTCAGGAAGACCCAATCTGACTTGCGGCACAGGAACTGCGTTTCCGCTCACGCCAAGGGATCCCATCCCGAGTTTACTGTCATGCACCGGCGAATTGTTATGAAAACGGCCACCGGAAAGTTCGATTCCGTAGTAATTTAGTTGTACGTATCCCTGGTTAAACGATAGTGTATGGTCCGGGCCCGGCCGGGCAATCAGATCAGAACCATAACGAAAGGTGAAGTCAGGGTTTTCAAATAGATGGGTACTACCGTGAGCCTGTAATCTTGTGAGCAGCTGACTCCCGCTATTGGAATATATCCCGTGCCGGTTAGACTGAATCCAGAAAGGAGTCGTGCCAGAGCTGCTTATCACGCCGGTAACATCTATCGTGGTTTCAATACTCTGGGCTTTTGTTTTTTCAGATAATCCCGCTAATAGAGATATGCAAAGACATAACAGGACTGTACTGGGTATAACTTTCATGAATCGGTGATTAATGGAGACGATTTTTAATTCAAATAAGAAACTGCAAGCTTAAAATTGGCTAAAGGTCACAATTAACTAACAGAAATAAAAAGAATTCATTGCAATGTTATAATCTAACACCCTCCACGTTGATCGAAATTACGCTGTAACCTGAGTTGGAATTGTAAAATAGTCCGACATCACTAAAAACAATCAACTTAATGACTTTTTTACTGAATATATATTTACCCCGTATTAAACGAAACTCATGAAAACTGATCTTGAGCATTTCTGTTAGAATCTGCCTGAAATAGACACCTTTTCAAAGATCATTGAGCTATACCGCTAATCGCCGCTGAGCGATGGCTGGCTTGTTATCCATTCATATCTGGGCGTCATGACGACCTGAGTTGTTACGGATTACCGGGGGCAACACATTCATTTTATCGACTGAACCATGGAAGGGTATGCCGCAGCTTCCGTGGAACTAAAGGAGCAGGTAAAAGAGTTCAGTGATAAAGGAACTCAACTAAGCCTAAACAACTAACCATGCGGATAACAATCTTAAATAAAAGCCTTTTATACATTACGATTACATATTTTGGGCTTATTTTCACCGCATGCAATTCTAACAGCCAGCAACCCATTATGTCCCAGGAAGATCATATAGAATTTTTAGAGTCGATAAGTTACCAGGATGCACTGAATGATACCGATGACGATAAAAGGGTTGAACGATCGGAGGAGAATTGGCGCAACATATTGAGCAGGGGGGAGTACCGGATTCTTCGCAATGAAGGCACTGAAATGCCTTACATAAATGAGTATGATGGATTTTATGAAGAAGGCGTGTATCTTTGCAGGGGCTGCGGTAATCCGCTTTTCCATTCTGATGCAAAATACAATAGCCGAACAGGCTGGCCAAGCTATTGGGAGCCCATTCGTGAGGGTGCAGTGGGAGAGCGTGAAGACAACAGCATGTTCATGACACGTATTGAGACGATTTGTGCCCGATGCGATTCACACATCGGACACGTATTTGATGATGGCCCTGATCCCACCGGGCTTCGCTACTGCATGAATTCTCAGGCGCTTAAATTCATCCCTAAAGAGAATTAATTAGCAGACGTACGGATTGTAACTGTATCAGTAAATGGTAATCCGAATTCATCAAGTCCCTCAACGACAACTCTGTACGTTGAGGGAATATCGTTTGTCCAAAATGAAAGCTCTGCTTTTCCATCCGTTAACTCAACGTCAGCATCCCAGTGAAGCGTTATTCTGTTGTCCGGCTCTTCTGAGTCTGCCGCAACAGTAAAGCCATACCTTGGTGAATAGAAACGGGTGGGCGACTGATACCCTTCAACAAATGCTGTTGTGAACCCACGCGTGGACGGAGCCGCTCCTGAACCGCGTCTTGTTCGAACCATTAATACGCCGCCCGCTCCACGACTGCCGTAAGCGGCAAGTTCTGTCGATCTTCTGAATACATTTATGGTCTGAACGTCCGTAGGCGATATATTTTGAACGACATTCCAATCACTCTCAATTCCATCCAGAATGACAAGTGGAGGAGCTGCTCCCGAAAATGAAACGGAACCGGTTCGTATTGACAATCCGGTGACATTTGCGGTTACTCCGGGAATCTGGTTCACTATGGATTCAATGGGAAGCGTCGTTAACTCTGGCCTTTCATCAAGATCCACGCGCTGGCTGCCTGCACTTGCTACCCTCAAGTCTCGTTCAAACTGATCATCTGTATCCCGTTCGGCTGCAACTACAACTTCCTCGAGCTCTCCCCGCATTTGAACATCGGCAAACTCTTCTGTTTGCATTTGGGTTGATACTGCACGTTCCGACAGTTCTTCCGCTGAAGGACGATCTTCGTCATCCCCGCGTGAGATTGTAATCGGTGAAAACCGTTCCTGATTTACTGAAGCAGTAACTTCAGGCAGGTGTGAATACGGCTCAGAAAGTCGAATTCGCACATTATCTCCGCCATCGCTGTCATTCGCCCTGATACTGATCGGCTGAGATCCTGTTACATTCAGGCCGGTAATGGAGAAATATCCGTCTTCATCGGTATCTACGATTTGTAAATCTTCCTGGTCTGACCCCATTGAAAAAACCACCGTTGCATCAGCCAGGCCCCGGCCTCTGAATGAACTTCGAATCTGACCTGTCAGACGAATACCGTCTTCAGGCATAGAAAAAATATTGATTTCCTCTGCATTCTGAACCTGCTCCATGTCGAAAGCCCGCCAGCCCTGCGTGAGCATCAGCAAGTCTGCGTGCTTGCCACGGCTCTTCGAATCACTGAAATAGTATCCCGGATTTTCCACATGTCCGGCTATATCGGATTCCAGAAGAAACTTGGTTTTTATAGTGGATGAATAGTGGTCATACTCCTGTAGCTCATCATCAAAAACGGATACACTTGCCATAGCATCTACTACGTCGCTGGCAGCGTCATTCAGGCTGATGCTCAAATCAACGCGGTCTCTTAAACTGTACACGTCTTTGCCGGTAGAAACGCTACTATTGAGTGAATCGGCAGGGTTAATGTTAAAGGCGAGGCGTTCCGCAATCGGGGTGCCGTCGCTACTGAGAACGGTAAAATGAACCGCACCGGTTTCAAACATCGTTTTTGGTGCAGCCGTGAACCCGGTACCGGAAATCACGTCAATAGGTGTAGCAACGTATATTTCACCCCGAACGTGACCAAATACGAGATATGATCGGTCCGTTTCGGTGTCAGAACTCCGGAGACGCAGCACATATTGATCAAAGTCATTTTCCGTTACGCTGAAAACCAACCCTGTGGGCAGGGCATCAGGCAGCGGAAACCGTTCACCGTTTACAACAGCATAATATGTTTGCCCCGATTCCGGCTTAAGGCTAAATGCTCCCATACCAAGATGTTCAGATTCAATGTCTGCAATAATTGAATCGTCACCGTCGTAAATCACCCCGCTGACCGATTTACCGTGTCCGTCGCTGCCAATGGCTTTAAATCCAACTCTGCTCTCAATTCCCTCTACGAGATCTCCGCCCTCAGGAAAAAAGCTTATGTCGAATGAGGCATTGTGTGTAACTTCAGGCTGTCCTTCACCTGTGTGAACCGGTATGTTTCTGGTAAAGCCGTAAGAGTCTCCAAAATTCTTACTCCAGGCCGTATAGGCTTTAAGCTTGTACATTCCCGGGGCTCCATTGTGCTCGATAGAGATACTGCCCTTGCCGCGGCCTTCTTTATTTTCAACGGCGATTCTCCGAACGAACTCTCCCTCCGGGCTATACAGCTCAACATAAAGGACTTTGCTGATCAGAGAAGGGGCATTGAGGTTGCCGGAGGTAACATACGATGAAAACCAGATTCTGTCGCCGTAAAAATACCATTGGCGATCCGTATGAAGGTGTACGCGTTCGCGGGGCAGATCCTGCTGCAGCGCGTTAAAAAGCTGGATAAATTCAACATCAGGCCGGGTATTTTGAGCCTCTGCTCTTTCTGAAAAGGGTAATTGTATAATAAATAGTAGCACCAGTACTATCATTGAAGATTTGAAATTTTGAATGTGAGTGGTCATGACTGAGATAGATTTTGATGATAGTTATACGCTGAAAGTATAGTCAACTCGCAGCAATCTTTGATGAATAAAAGACACATAAACTACTTTGATAATAATTGATATTTATACATAAACCAAAGATCAATCCAACGAAATTAAACTTTAATGATGATTACATATATTTTACATATTGCAAATAATTTGTAGTTTGAAGCATGAAAAAATTCATACTCCAAAAAGAGGATAACCTATCTTCGCAAGATTTTGTCATTGACTATAAGAAGTTACTAAACCCTGCCCAGCTGGAGGCCGTAATGCATACCAGCGGACCCTCCCTGGTAATTGCAGGAGCCGGTACCGGTAAGACAAGAACTCTTATATACAGACTTTCCAGGCTGATTGAGAGTGGTACGGACCCCGCATCCATTTTGTTACTTACGTTTACGCGAAGGGCAGCAGGGGAGATGCTCCGGCGGGCCAGCACCATTCTGGATGATCGATGCAGAAGGGTTGAGGGAGGTACGTTTCATCACTACTGCAGTAAACTGCTTCATATTCATGCAGACAAAATCGGATATCCTGAACAATTTACGATCATAGATTCAGGGGATGCCATGGATACAATCCAGCTTTTGAGGGGACGGCTTGACAGATCAAAAATTCAAAAACGGTTTCCGAAAAAAAGCACGCTCTACTCAATATTCAGCGGTTCCGTAAACAAAAACAGCTCGATCCCAGAACTTATTCAGGAAGAGTATCCTCAGTTTCTGCAGCACACGGAAACGATCGAAAAGCTCTACAGTGATTATCAGCATTATAAAGAGATAAATTACGTAATGGATTTTGACGACCTGCTGGTCAACACCCGAAATCTGATGCGAGACAACAGCGCCGTTCGTGAAGAGATAGCCTTTAAACACAAGTACGTCTTAGTTGATGAGTATCAAGATACTAACTCCCTTCAGGCAGAATTAACCGAGCTGTTTAGCAGCGTCCACAAAAATGTAATGGCCGTGGGTGACGATGCGCAGAGCATCTACTCTTTTCGTGGAGCCGATCCGGAGAATATGCGCCAGTTCCCCGATCGTTTTAAAGGTACTAAGATCATAAAACTTGAAGAAAACTACCGGTCTACCCAAAGAATTCTCGACCTGGCAAACCGGGTGCTTTCTCAGTCAAAGGAGACGTTTAAGAAAAATTTATTCACAAAGAATGAAGAAGGCGACCTGCCCGGACTTGTGAAATCTGCAAACATGAACGATCAAAGCAGATTTTTATCGCAGATGATACTGAATCTAAGAGAACAGGGCAGAGACCTCTCCGAAATGGCGGTGTTGTTTCGTAATGGACGAGATTCGTTCGATCTGGAAGTAGAGCTGAACAAGAAAGATATCCCCTATGTGAAGTTTGGCGGGCAGAAGTTTACTGAAGCAGCTCATGTGAAAGATGTATTGGCGCACCTGAGAATCTACATCAATCCTCAGGATACCATATCATGGAACAGGGCTTTGATGCTGATGGATGGAATCGGGCCTAAAACTGCGGAAGAGTTTTTTCAGTGGGCCCGGAAAAGTGAGGATCCGTTTAAGCCTCATCAGGCACCGCACGCAAGTGAGCGTTATTTGAGTCAATTAAAAGCCCTAAGCGGACTTTTTGCAGATTTAAAAGCATTCGACGGATCAGTATCTGAACAGCTCCGTGCAGTGGTAGATTACTACAGCACATTTTGTAAAAAACGGTTTGATGATCACCCTAAACGGATGAAAGACCTTGAGGCTTTTGTGGACATTTCTGGAACGTATCGATCCCTGAGTCAGCTGGTTGAAGAAGTGGCTCTCGACCCGATTGAGGCTACCGCAATAGAGACTGAAGCCGCCACCAAAGACGAGTCACCGCTTGTACTCAGCACCATTCACTCCGCAAAAGGGCTGGAATGGGGCACCGTTTTTCTGATTCAGTGCCTCGACGGAATCATACCCTCTGGTTACGCTATTGACGATCCGCAGCAGATGGAAGAAGAAATGCGGCTGGTATATGTTGCAGTGACACGCGCAAAAGACCAGTTATTTTTGACGTATCCGGCCATGCATCAGGGAGCGTATGGAGATTATTTTACCAACCCTTCCCGTTTTGTGGAAGATATCCCGGAGTCAATGCTGGAGCCCTGGATGCTTGTAGAGGAGAACAGCTCGCTGGAAGAGGGTGGTGAGAGCCCCAAGCTTCTTGATTCATAGTAGTATTATGTCAAGCAAAAAGTGACGGGTTAGACCTGACAGTCCCGATACCCGGAGCTTTTGCGGGTTTCTGTCAGCGTCGAAAATTTTGAGAAAGAGTTTATACAATGCATTTTTCACAAAAAATCCAACATTGACAGATCCAGCGGGTTTTGCCAGATTTCGACCGATATTTTATATGTGACTCAACAGTAGTTCAGAAAAAATTAACTAGCAGCAAAACTTATAATCGTTTTAGCTGTCTCTTTTGCAATATCATTTCGCTGATTAGCCAAAAGACTGGATAAATAGGCACTAAAATCGCAATAAGGAGTCGGATCAATATAGTTTTTTTCCCCTCATGTTCCTGGCAAATTCCGGCAACACCGGCCATCCAGAATATGAAGAAAAAAAAGATTGCCAGCGATATGACAAGAGATCCTACAAAACCGAAATTATTGTACACAGTTTCAAGCATTTGCTTGTTATTTTATCGTTATCTTTAGAATTGGCAAACGTCGGAAATTATAGTATGGTACATGCCGTCAGTTTGAATAAAATATAAATTACAAATTTAACGCATCAGATGTTACCCACTGTTTCTATAGTCGGCAGGCCCAATGTTGGAAAATCTACTCTCTTCAATCGATTAATTGGTGAGAGGCAGGCCATTGTACACGATGAATATGGCGTTACCCGGGACCGGCACTATGGCGAAAGTTTTTGGAACGGTCACGATTTTAAAGTGATCGACACCGGTGGCTATCTACCCGATGAAGCCAATGTAATTTCGGAAGGTATACGCGAACAGGTGCACATCGCAATCGAAGAGTCGGACGTAATTCTTTTTGTAGTTGATGTTGAACATGGAATCAACACCCTGGATAAATCCGTGGCAAGCTTGCTTCGAAGAGTGGATAAACCCGTTCTGGTTGTTGTGAATAAAAGTGACAACGAACGCCGTACAATGGACGCTGTTGAATTTTATGAGCTCGGCCTCGAAGAAATATTCCCGTTATCTGCCATAAGCGGAACGGGCACAGGAGAATTACTCGACCGCGTAGTAGAGCTGTTTCCAGATAAACTGGAAGAACACAGTGAGGATAAGAATCCTAAAATAGCGTTTGTGGGAAGACCCAACGTAGGAAAAAGCTCACTGATGAACGCCTTGCTAAAAAGCGAACGATGCATCGTCACCGATATACCCGGCACAACCCGGGATTCGATCAACAGTCAGCTTGTGTACAATGATAGAGAGTATACGCTTATTGATACGGCAGGCCTGAGGAAAAGGGCAAAGGTAAAGGAGAATATCGAATTTTTCAGCAACGTAAGAACAGACCGCTCTATTCGGGATGCAGATGTTGTTATCCTGATACTGGATGCTATGCAGGGTTTTGATGCGCAGGATAAAAGAATTATACGTGATGCTGAAAAGTACAATAAAGGTATCGTGATTGCGCTAAATAAGTGGGATATTGTGCCTGAAAAGGACACAAACATATTAAAAGAGTTCGAGACCTACATTTACGAACGAATTCGCACCTCGACGTATATCCCGGTCGTGTCTATTTCCGCCCTGAAAGGAACCAGGATTGAGCGCGTTATTGATGTTGCTGAGATGGTCATTCAGGAACGTACGAAAAAAATCAGCACCCCTGAAATGAACGATTTTGTTCAAAAAATACTCAAAGAGCGTCAGCTTCCTATGAAAAGAGGGCGCCAGCTGAAAATTCAATATGCCCTTCAGGTAAAGAGTAATCCGCCGGTATTTAAGTTCTTTATGAACAACCCCCAGGAGCTCCCCCCGAATTATCGCCGGTTTATTGAACATAAACTGCGGGAAGAATTTGGGTTTACAGGCGTACCCATAACAATGGTCTTCAGACAAAAATAGAAGACACTATTTTAGAATATAATTGAACGATACGGCTTAAAAGGTTATTTTTCTGAAATAGAAAAAACAACATTTTTTAAATATAAACAGACGGTTCTTTTTGATGGATTTGGATAAACCGGTATCAAATGCGTTAAGTGAAGATTTTAAACGCGAACGAAAACTGACGTTCTTAGAGAATTTATATCTACCCGAAATCTTTAAGGGGTTAATGTACTCTTTTAAACAGATGTTCGCGCCTACATTTACGATGAACTATCCGGAAGAGAAGTGGGATCCGCCAGCCATCTTCCGCGGCCGTCCCGTACTCGTTGAAGATAACGGAAAAGAGAGATGTGTAGCTTGTGGCCTCTGTGCACGAGCTTGCCCGCCACTTGCCATCAGCATGCAGGCAAACGAGGATGAGGAAGATCCTAAAGAACGATATCCGGATTTCTTCGAAATTAATATGCTCCGCTGCATCTACTGCGGATACTGTGAAGAAGTTTGCCCCGAAGAGGCGATTGTAATGAGTAAAGACTACGACATCGTGTTCGAGTCCCGTGAGGATGCAGTGTACGATAAAGAGCGTCTGCTGGTACCCAAAGAAGATTTAAAAGAACGCTTAGACTTTTTGAAAGAATATAAAAACAGGCAGTTTGGACAGTTCTGGGATTTTCAGGAAGAGAATAACATCCATTCTGTTCGTGACCGGGACCTGGAGTGGAACACCGGCCTTTCACTGGTAGATATGCTTGAACAACAGAAAAAAAATGATGCAACCAAAGCATCATCAAAATGGTCGGTATAATAAAGGGCACACTCTCTACATTATGATGGCAGATCAGGAGGTAACCCAGCAACAGTATAAAGAGCTCGTGGAAGATGCACGATATCTTGAGGATGAAGCTGAGGCATTAAAGTATATTATTGATGAAGTACCCTTTACAGAGGTTCCTTCAGGACAAATGTCGATTATTCAAAAACTTGCGCTGATCGACTATGCACAGCATCGGTACTACAGACCGCTGATTGAGCGAATATTTTCAAGTACCCGGCCTGTCCAGTTAAAAAATATTGATTACTACACAGATTCCTTCGAATTTCCTGATGATGAAAAGGATGTTCAGAAAGTTCTCAATAAAATTATCAAGCACAGAGCGGCCATTCTAAACTTGTTTGATAAGATTCCTTTGATCGATTGGGAAAGGGCTGTTATTGATTCGGATGGAAATAGAATATCACTATTCCAATTTGTGAATACGATGATCAAAGAGGAGAGAAGACAATTAAAAGAGATAGCCGACCTGGTTTTGATTTACCAACACAATAAGCAGGCTAATCGGGAAGCAAACGCGAAGGCGAAAAAGCGTCACAACAGAGGAGATTAACTTTTGTGGAGCTTAATCCTATTCGTGTTCTTTTGCTTTTTCTGTTGTATTGTTGTCTACAGGCGGCTAGATAAGAGCCCGCAAATTGAGTACCTCAGTTATTCCATCTTTCTTCTTTTGGCATTAGTGATGGGAATGATACTAACGGGAGCACCTGAGCTGATCCGTGCTGTTGAATTAGTGTACCTTACAGTTTTAATTCTAACCATGGTGCTTCTTTTAGTCACCGTGCGTACGCTGCAGCCTGATTATGCCCGTCACCCTGTAGTTTACTCCTACGTGCCTCTGATAATATTACCCTTTTACGCATTTTTTGTTGATAGCTCAATTCTTTCAGAAATAACGTTTTTAGCGATACAGGTTACATCCCTGATTGTTTATACGGGTATTGTAATCACCTATTTCAAATCATTAGACAAGGGATATTTACTCTTCATATCACTTACTCTGTTTATAACTGCATTTGCTGTGTACTGGCTTATTGCCGAAAATCAGTGGTGGCGCCTGCCCACAATCCACATGCTTACAGGAATAGGAATGATTATCGCAAGTTTTAAATTTCCTGCAATAATTAACAACCACAAACGGCATTAAAATGAAACTGAATACCGGTGATAAAGCCCCAATTTTTTCTCTGAATAACACAGAAGGAGATGAAGTATCGTTACAGGATCTTAAAAATAAAGGGGGAGATACGCTGCTGCTTTTTTTTCCGCTTGCATTTTCAGGTGTTTGTACAAAAGAAGTTTGTGCACTTCGTGATAATATGAAGCTCTACAACTCCCTGGATACTACTGTAGTCGGAATTAGCGTAGATAGTTTTTTTACCCTCAAAGAGTTTAAAAAGGCGAACAATCTAAACTTTCCTCTTTTGAGTGACTTTAACAAAGAGGTTTCATCCAATTACGGTGTGCTTTATGAAGACTTTTTTGGAATGAAAGGTGTATCAAAACGATCTGCATTTATCGTAAATAGTGAAGGTTTGATTACATACGCCGAAGTTCTGGATGATTCAGGAAAACAGCCTGATTTTAAAGAGATTCAAAAGCGGTTGATGGCCAGGTAAAAAGGCAGCCAACTACTTTAAAATTTCTGTTGATCAGAAATAAAAGTT
>CAZXYQ010000077.1:0-13340 GCA_964644975.1 uncultured Rhodohalobacter sp. | reverse complement strand
TCTAAGCCCCTGATCGCTCTGCGACAGGGGCTTTTTTTATACCTCCCTTTTTCGGGTACCTCCCAAATAAACAGTATGGATTTTTAATAATGATACATATCTGCTTCCAGTAGCACGTGTATTCTCTAATACGCTGAAAAATGTCTGTGGAGGTATAAAAAATAAACTTTAAGAATACTTAATGTTTTTTCTCGTCCCTGAATGTTATCTAAACTGATGTGTCTAAATGAATAAATAGCATTTCCCTACCATTCATTTTTAATGGTTAATTATGCATTTATAAGGCACGTTTTTTATCTTAATGTAGTTTGAGATGATGAAATGTCCCTTTTATACAATAAAAAGAAAATATTTTGGAATTAGAAATAGTAAAACCCGCCGCTGTTAAAAAAAACAT
Organism: uncultured Rhodohalobacter sp.; assembly: GCA_964644975.1. GTDB lineage: Bacteria > Bacteroidota > Rhodothermia > Balneolales > Balneolaceae > SW132. Next base: position 12,943 of record CAZXYQ010000077.1, on the reverse strand, counting down.
CCTTGATTTTTTAAACGATTATCAAGAAAAATTATCTGTTCTGTTTACTGAACGTAACGATGAAAATGAACTTGTAAACAACAGAGGTCTTCCACCTTACGTGTTGCGTGGAGTATTGGAAAATAAACCGCTTAGTACATTCATACCGTCTGAGCATGGTGGGCGAGGTGCTATTACTTCTGAAGCACTTGCTATGCTCGATACCACATCATACCAATCTCTTCCGCTCTCTTTAATGATGGGTATAAATGGAGCACTTTTTTTACAGCCTCTTGCGAATTATGGTCATGAGGATACGCAAAAAAAAGTATTTAAACGCTTTATCAAAGATAATAATATGGGCGGATTGATGATCACAGAACCTGATTATGGTTCTGATGCTCTCAAAATGCAAACAGGATTTTACCAAAGTGAAAGCAATGGTGCATACGAAATTAAAGGTACTAAACACTGGGCAGGTCTCACCGGCTGGGCTGATTATTGGCTCATAACGGCAAGAGGTATGGACAAAGATGGTAAACTCGGAAGAGATATCGGTTTTTTCATTCATGAAAGCTCAAGAGGCGGAATTGAAGTGAAAGAGTATTACAAAAATCTTGGTCTCCTCATGCTCCCATACGGCCGGAATGAACTGGACATTGAAATTCCTGCAAACTATAGACTAGAGCCAAAATCAACCGGTGTAAAAATGATGCTCGATATACTGCACAGAAGCAGGCTTCAATTTGCAGGTATGAGTACTGGTTTTCTCAGAAGAATTTTGGATGAAGCTGTTGATCATTGCAAAGATCGTATGGTTGGAGGACAAAATCTTTTTCAATATGACCAGGTAAAAGAGAGACTTGCAAATATGCAGTCCTATTTCACTGTTAGTTCAGCAATGTGTTATTTTTCATCCAAGAACGTACCACTGGACCAAGATACATCTAAAATGGATGTAGCGGCTAATTCAATCAAAAGTGTAGTGTCAGACTATATGCATGAGGCTTCTCAATCGCTAATGCAGCTTGTCGGCGCAAAAGGTTACCGAATGGATAATTTTGCCGGTCGGGCATTAGTTGATAGTCGCCCATTTCAGATTTTTGAAGGATCAAACGACATCCTTTACCAACAGATTTCGGAGTCTATTCTCAAATCAATGAAGAAATCAAAAGTTAATAATCTGTACCACTTTTTGAAGGACTACTCTCTGACAAGCCATTCGGCAGAATATTTTAAAGAACAATTGGATTTTGAAGTAGATTTTAAAATGGCACAACGTAAACTGGTTCAGCTTGGCCGGGCCATTGGCAGGATGGTATCCATGAATATGACGATAAAAATGGGAGAAGGTGGATTTAACGGAGATATGATATCGAATACAATTAAAAGCCTTACGTCAGAAATAAACACTCTTGTAGCGAGGTTTGGAACCGTAAATCATGCCGACATTGTTGAAGAGTATCATTCTGATAATTCATGGTCACGCCTTATACATTCATAAATCTGTAAGGATTTATTCACTCTTATGAAAAATCTGGTTGTACTTACGGGTGCTGGTATGAGTGCGGATAGCGGTTTGTCTACATTCAGGGACTCGGGGGGATTATGGGAGGGTTTTGACATAGAAGATGTGGCTACAATAGAGGGTTGGAGAAAAAATCCTGAAATGGTTCTCGATTTTTATAACAAGAGAAGAGCCCAGTCCGAAACCGCAGAACCTAATCATGGCCATAAGGCAATAGCTGATCTTGAAAAATTCTTCAAGGTCCAAATTATCACCCAAAATGTTGATGATCTGCATGAGAGAGCCGGATCATCAAATGTACTACACCTCCACGGAATGTTGCGTGAAGCAAGGAGCAGTAAAGATCCTGAAGCCGTGATCAATATAGGGTCGGGCTCAATTGAGCTTGGTGAAACTGCTGAAGATGGCAGTCAGCTTCGGCCCAATGTAGTATGGTTCGGCGAAGCTGTTCCAAATATCGAACCAGCCTCAATACTTGTTTTATCGGCTGATATACTTGTAGTAGTGGGAACATCCTTAGTTGTCTATCCCGCAGCCGGACTCATCAACTATGCAAAAGAAGACATTCCGAAATTTATTGTTGATCCAACCCGGCCTGACCTCGTGCATACGGGGGAGTGGGAATATATTGCCAAAAAAGCAGCGAAAGGCGTACCTGAATTGAAACGTTATTTAATTGAACACTATACTGAATGAAAAAAGCAACCAAAGAAGAGAAAGAAGCCCTTGAAAAGTATCTGATACAATTTTTGAATATTGAGAAAAAATACCCGCTGCTTCCCGGAATTAAAAACACTGCCGCAGTGGCCAATCTGATGGGATTAGAAGAGAGTGAGCTGATTTCTCTCCGGGAGTTGTTTCAAACCAATGCCAAAGAGGCTGCACTTGAACTCCTGAAGGATGATGAGGTGATGAACTGGATTGATCAGCTTCCCTTTTCATCTGGCGACACCATTGTTGCAGTAGGCGACTCCTCCACTGATGATCTTCAGGGTTGGTTTCAAATTATCTCTGAGTTGTTGAGTATTGCCAGGCCCGAATTTGACTTTAGATTCATCAATGCCGGACAATCGAACGATACAAGCTCTCAGGCATTACGTAGATTACACAGTGATGTGCTCAGTTACGACCCTGACTGGATATTTGTATCCCTGGGAATGTTCGATGCCATCCGTCTATCTATCGCACCAAAGCGAACTCTTTTGCCATTGTCTGAAACATGGGAAAATCTATCTACCATTGAAGATGCTATAAAAGAGGTAACCGGGAACCCGATTATATGGATCACTCCGCCCCCACTCATTCCGGGTCTGCTGGATAAAATGGAGCTATTTGACTTTGATATTGATGAGAAAGACCTTGACCAAATCAGGCAAATCATTACGGGTAAAACCGGATACATAGTTGACCCTAAAGGCAAACGGATGGGAAACCCACCGGAAGCCTGGTACTACCTGAGTGATGGAATTAACCCATCACTTTCAGGGCATGTGAACACAGTGAGGGCAATTTTGTACACTATCGCCACTTCAACCGAAGAAAAAGAGGGTGCTGAAATTGATCCAGGAATGGAGATTGATTAGCATTAGAATCTGCTGCTGACAGAAAATATTTTAACACCGGGTTTCAGATCAATACCTAAAGATTGATCTCCAAATTTCAGGGTTTGATAGAGAGCAGGCTTAATAAACCCAATATCGAGAGCACCAGCCCGTGTTTCGATGAGTGAAGATCGATCCAAAATACTGGCCGCCGCGAAATCTCTGTTCCGTTCTGCAAGAAGGAAGGCATCCACAAGCCCGAGCCCAAATCCTGCCCAGATACCGGCACTACCCCCATACTGCAATCCTTTGATAATGGGCTTGTTTTGTATGAGCATGACAGCTGTTCCAATTACCGCCCCGGTTCCAGCACCATACATGGTGTCGAGCAAAATAATGATTGATGAGTTGTTGCCGTCATTAAACAGCCCGGAAATAAAGAATTGTTGTCCCTGGGGGAGTGTGGCAATATCGTAAAGTGCAATGCTGGCCCCACCAAGTATTCCTGCACCGAGACCAATTCTGAGCGGTGCAAAATCGTCATTGTTTTGAAGCCCCATCACGCCAACACCTAAAAGTGTTCCGGTTAATGCTCCATTAAGAACGTTTCCGCCAAGCAGATCAATGGTCTGTGCTTCTGCCTTTTTTTGGCTAAGAATTGTAGCGAAAAACAGTGCGGCAATAAAGGCGAATAGTGTAGTTTTCTTCATCAGTAGATTTATTAAATTCATGAGCAATTTAGCCAATTTACAATTGGAATGCATCCACTAAGAGGGATCTGCAAGTGAAACAGGCAGAACCCGGCCGTTATAAAACTTATGAGCGGTTAAAAGAAAGTTTGATATATACTCTCCCATTTCATCGGGTTGGACAGGGGCCTGCATTCCGGGAAAGGCATTTTCCAGCATTTCGGTCTGTACAGCGCCAAGACAAAGGCAGTTGCTTACAATATTACGGTCATTTAACTCTGCGGCAAGACATTCTGTGAAAATTGAAAGGGCTCCTTTTGCGACACTGTACCCCGTTAATCCCGGGAATTTACTACTGCCCTGGTACCCGCCCATGCTTCCAATATTCAAAATATGGCTGCCTGAATTTAAGTATGGCAGTAGCTTCTTCGTTAAAAAAACGGGAGCCAATAAATTAACATCCAGTTGATTTTGCCAGTCTTCTTCAGTGAGATCTTCAAACGCTTTATTAATCAAAAGTCCAGCGTTGTGAACTACACCGTCGAGGGTTAGATTTTTTCTCTCTAAAAAGTTTACAATTTTACCGCGCCCCTCTTTGGTTGTTATGTCAACAGCCAGCGGCTGTACCTGCTCCGGATAAAGTTCATGGAGAGATGAAAGCTTCGACTCCGTTCTAGCTGCAACAGTTACCTGATGGTTTTGATCAGCCAAATATTTAACAAGTTCAAATCCAATTCCTCTGCTGGCGCCCGTTACTAAATAGTGATTTCCCATTTTAATACATTATTTTTGATTGGTATTTCTTTTAGAACAATACCTGCAAGGGATCATTCAAAAATATTTAATTGCATTTGAAAGCGCTTTCTTTGTTTCTTCCCAATGAACTAAAGATTTTCAAATACATCGATTGAAATATGGAAAGTATTTCATTCTGATTACAGTTAAAATAAACTCGGATTTATTGTGATTAAAGTACCGGAACGAATTCAGAATCTGAAACCCTATGTTGCCGGCAAAACCATTGCTGAAGTAAAAGCGATGTACGGTGTGTCCCGGATCTCAAAACTTGCTTCAAATGAAAACAGGTTGGGGTGCAGCCCGCATGTTCATGCGGCAGTGTTAGCTTCAATGGAACAAATTCAGGATTATCCCGACCCTCTGTCGCGGGATTTGAGCGCGGAAATTTCGTCTCGAAACTCAATAGATGAGAATGAAATAATCATTGCGGCAGGCTCCGAAAGTATTCTATCGATTATCTGCCGTACTTTTGGAGATGGCGGATCAAATATAGTAACGGCAGAAGCCACCTTTGTGGGAATTTTTGTACAGGCCGGTGTGATGGGTATTGATGTGAAAAAAGTACCAAACAGTGCGGATTTTGGCTACGATACAGAGGGCATTTTAGAAGCAATTGACGACCATACCCGAATGGTGTACATCGCAAATCCCAATAACCCCACAGGTACTTTCATTGGGAAAAAAAAGTACGGCTCGCTAATAGATCGTATCCCTGAAGATGTGCTCATAATTGTTGATGAAGCCTATTATGAATACTCAAAAGATCTATCAGAATACCCATCAGCACTTGATTACCGCAGGGAGAATGTAATTGTGACCCGCACGTTTTCAAAAGGGTACGGGCTCGCCGGATTTCGAATTGGGTATGCAGTTGCCGACAGCACCGTGATTAACCAGTTGATGAAATGCAAACTAACATTTGAACCGACAGCCCCGGCACAAGCAGCGGCATTCGCAGCTATACAGGATGAAAATTTTTTGCAAAAAAGCGTACAGTTGGTAGAGCGTGAACGCGCAAAACTATATCGTTTTTTTGAAGATAAAAATACAGATTTCGTTAAATCTGCATCTAACTCTGTAATGATGGTGTTTGACTTCGAGAAGGAAGCAATAGATTTTACAGAGAAAATGCTCAAAAATGGCGTTATTTTACGGCGTCTACATGCTTTTGGGCTGCCTCAATGTGTTCGGATAACCATTGGGACAGAAAAAGAGATGAACCATTTTAAAGAAGTATTTTCTTTAATAGGGCAAGAATCAGATTAAGACAAGAAGAACCTCGCGGTTATTCTTGTCTCCATTCGCTGCAGAGGCTTCGGGAATTAAACTACTTATGATTTAACAATTTTATGGCATCAAAAAAAGATAAGAAGATTATTGAAGCAATAGACTGGAAAGAAGTTGCGCGGCTAATGCTTACGTCGCGTGCCCTCGACCATAAGGAGGAAAATGAATTGGTGCCCGAAAAAAAAGTCCTCTACCAATTTTCTGCCCGCGGACACGAACTCGCACAGATACTTCTTGGAATGCAGCTAGATCATCCGAAAGATTCAGCGAGCGCATACTACCGGTCAAGGCCGCTGATGCTCACGCTTGGGCTCGATCCTGAAGACGCTCTGGCCGCTCCGATGGGGAAATCGGGCGGATATAGTGACGGACGCGACATCGGGGTGGTGTGCAACCTTACTGGCGACAAAGGCCCCGTGGTTCTGCCGATGGCCGGAGATGTGGGATCGCAATACACGCCGGCAGCAGGGTGGGCGCAGGCGATTGAATATCATCGAAATGTGTTGGAAAAAAGTGATTACGACAGGGCTATTGCAGTGATTCTTGGCGGTGATGGTTCGGTGGCTACGAATGGATTTTGGTCTGCTATAACAATGGCAACAACGCTACGTTTGCCAATTCTATTTTTTATTGAGGATAATGGATACGGAATATCTGTAGGGAGCGAGTCTCAAACGCCGGGCGGAAACATTGCGAACAATCTTCGGTCATTTAAAAATCTGCGGATTTTTGATGGCGACGGCACACTCCCCGGCGAGGCTGCGGAGTTGATTGAGGAGTCGGTAGGCTACGTAAGGGAGAGAAAAGGCCCGGCCCTCATCCGGTTAACCGTGCCGCGGCTGAACGGTCACTCCTACCAGGATAATCAGTCTTACAAAGAGAAGCGGCTAATTGAACAGGAAAAAAAGAACGACCCTCTTGATAAACTACAGTCATTTTTGGTTCCCGGTCAACTATCAAAAAAGGAGTGGAATGCACTGGCTGAATCATGCAAAGCACGGGTTGATAAACTGGCTGAAAATGCGTGGAACCGAAGCGAACCGGATACGGAAAGTGTTGAAAAGTTTGTTTACTCAGAATCGGGCGATGAACTTCAGGCGGTGGGAGGGATGCGCACAGCAGGATACACACCGCCCGAAGAGACAGGAGAACCAGAACCGGAAAAGCAGCGAATAAATATAGTTGAAGCGGTTCGCCGAACACTCGATGTAGAACTTGGGATGAACGATCGCGTTGTGGTGTTCGGGGAAGATGTTGGTGCTAAAGGGGGCGTTCACGCCGCAACGATGGATCTGCAAAGTAAGCACGGCAGCCATCGCGTTTTTGATACAAGTCTGTCGGAGGAGGGGATTATTGGAAGAGCTGTGGGTATGGCCTATAGCGGTTTGATGCCTGTAGCTGAAATCCAGTTTCGGAAATATGCCGACCCTGCAACCGAACAGCTAAAAAATTGCGGAACCATACGATGGAGAACAGCCAATAAGTTTGCGGCACCCATGGTGGTGCGAATGCCGGGCGGGTTTGCAAAGTGCGGCGATCCGTGGCACAGTGAATCGAATGAAGTTTTCTTTTCCCGAATGATTGGATGGCGCGTGGCGTATCCTTCCAACACTGAAGATGCTGTGGGACTCTTGCGTTCTGCGATGAGAGGAAACGACCCCGTTATCTTTTTTGAGCACCGGAATCTGCTGGATGCCAAATCGGCCCGAAGGCCGTATCCCGGCGACAGATATGTGCTCCCTTATGGAAAAGCGAACCATCTTGCAGCCGGAGAAGACCTCACGGTTGTAACATGGGGCGCAATGTGTGAACGGTGCATTGATGCCGCTGAAGAAGGGAATATAAATGCGGATATTATTGACCTCAGAACACTTTCTCCGTGGGACAGCGATGCGGTGTTTACATCTGTGAAGAAAACGGGCCGATGCCTGATTGTTCATGAAGACAACCGAACAGCAGGTTTTGGAGCAGAAATATCGGCGTCGATTACAGAAAAACTTTTCATGTACCTCGACGCACCGGTCCGGAGGCTTACCATGCCAGACATACCGATGCCGTACAATATAAACCTGATGAACAGTGTACTGCCCAATCGGGAAGCTATAGTTAATGCAATGTTAAAACAGATAAAATTTTGAACGAAATTTAAGATATTAGTTTTTTTACGTGCATAATGTAGAAGCATTCGTTAAACTATAAACTTAGGCTGATCAATAATTAAGCCAATAACTACGTCTGCTTTGCTCCATAGTTCAATTTTTTTGTAGATCTTTGTAATATATGCGCTTAGGAACCAAACTTTTGCTAAGTTTTTTGGTGGTTGCACTATTAGTGCTTATAACCGGTTCATTATCGTACTATTTAAGTAATCAAATTAAAAATGATTTGATTCAGGAAAGTCAGCAAAGTGCTATCGAACTGCAGATCCTTACCGAAATGACGGTCTCTCTGCAAAACTCCATGCTCTATACCCGGAATTTTCTCACTGAAAGTGAAAAACTTCGTGAAGGTGATCAATCATTGCGCACATCATCACAGGTGCGCCAGGCCAGAGAGATGATTATCCAGAATATGGATCGGTTTACGAATACCAAAATGGATTTTGCCGGCCGGGCTCACCGGGACAATATGGGCAGCGAAGAACTGGTGGAACTTTACGAGCGGATGCACGTGCTTATGGATTCACTTACACTTGCATATGGGCCATACAAAGGATTGATTGACGAGCTGCTGGAGCAGGACGTAGAAGAAGGTTATGGGGAAGAAATTTTCAACGTAACGATTGAGCCCTATTTCAGAAACACGCTTCTGCCGCTGTTGAGTAGCCTGAGGCAAAACTCCAACCTGTTTTTAAATCTGCAGCAGGCTAAACTGGAATCTCAGGCTGAACAGACTGTCAGGCGAATTATATTTGTAACGGTTTTTGGTTTTGCGGCAGCTCTTCTTTTTGCATTCGTAATTTACAGGTCGATCACTCAGCCTGTGAATACTTTAACTACCGCAGCCAAACGGATCGGCAGTGGTAACCTGGATCAACGAATTGAACTGCGTTCGAACGATGAGCTCTCAAGACTTGCGGATACATTCAATCAGATGGCGGAGAACCTGAGTAAAAGTATGGTATCCCGCTCTTACGTAAACAATATCATTCAATCGATGGGAGATATGCTCTTCGTTACGAATGATGAGGGAAATATTATCATATCGAACAAAACGGTTCATAGAAAGCTTGGATATACGAATGAAGATCTCGATAATGATTCTATATGGAACGTCTTTAGTGAAGAGAGCCGCGAGTCGATTAAAAAGATTGTGATAAATAGTGATATTTCCGTCAATGAGGTCGAAACGGAACTCATTTCTAAAACAGGCGAACTGCTGCCCGTTATTTTATCAACATCCGTCATAGCTGATGAGATGAACGAAGAAGTAAGTCTTGTATTTGTAGCGAGCGATATCAGCGTACAGAAGGAATCAGAAAAGAAGATCAGTGCCTCGCTGCATGAAAAGAATATTCTGCTGGCGGAGATTCATCACCGTGTAAAAAACAATCTTGCGGTTATTTCGGGGCTGCTACAGATGCAGATGTGGAATATGGAGAACGAGAACGCCAAGATCGCCCTGCAGCACAGCCAGCTCAGAATTCAGTCCATTGCGCTTGTGCACGAAAAACTCTATCAGAATGAAACCTTTGCGGATATCGGCATTTCTGATTTTATAAAAGAACTGGTTAATGCGGTTTCCGACGCTTTTGAAAATCCGGAACAAAGAATTGAAATTCACTACAACCTGGAAGATATAAAGATGAATATTAACCAGGCTGTTCCGTTCTCTTTGCTCCTCAATGAATGTATTGTCAATTCCTACAAACACGCGTTTGATGGTAAGGATAAAGGAGATATTAAAATTGATCTTCAGCTAAGAGAGGAAAGGGCGCACGTGGAGATCACTGATAACGGAGTGGGTCTACCCGACAGTTTTGACTTTGAAGAGCAGCAGACACTCGGTATCACCCTCATCCGAACTCTGGTGAGTCAGCTCCGCGGAAAGGCTCATTACGAATCGAATGGCACCGGCACCCGGTTTATTCTTGAGTTTACTCTGGAAGATATATTTTAAAAATCCGGGTTCGAACTCTCATGCTCATCAACGTCATCGCAGACCCCGATCCGCGATCTCCTATCTTTGAATCGTGAAACAACTTGCCAGTGGCTGAAATTATAGTTCGAACAAGAATAGGAGATACCGCATCGGGGTGCGGCATGACGCCTTGCTTAGACTCATAATCCGATCAACGTCATCGCGGACCCGATCCGCGATCTCCAATTTGCGAAGAGGTATATATGATTTCAAGTTGCAAGCCCCCCTTTGATTCAACATTTAACAGCAACTCTTAACAAAATTCAGTTTATTAAACGAGTAGTTTAAAAAATCATATTCAATTCAAAGGAGACGAGATGCGGAAGAGATTCAGATCGAACGGTTACCCGATCATTATTCTGATGGCCGGGCTTTTAACAGTTTTCGGCTGCCGGTTGGATGGGAGTGAGGGTAAAGGCTCGATTCATTTTGATGCAGAAGTTGCGCTGGACAGAGTTCACGAATGGGAGATAGAGAATCCCGGAGTGATTCCCAATCCCCGTTTTGCGGGTCTGTTGAGTGACGGTTCGCTGATTATTATTGATAATTCCCTGCATACCATCAACCATTTTGATCCGGACGGAGAATTGATTGCTCATTTTGGCGGTGTGGGAAATGGCCCCGGAGAATTTGCACAGATCACTCACGCCGCTGTTAATCCGGACGGGCGCGTTGCGGTTGCTGATCTGTCAAATGCCAGAATTACGGTGACGGATGTGTACGAGGGATCACACACATTTAGTGATTTTAGCCCTGGATGGAATACGCAGCTGAGCTGGACAGATTCCGGACTGATAATGCTGGGGCATCCGTTTGGGAAAATGGGCACCGATCCCGGAGATATTTTTTTCTGGCTGCTTGATCCGGAAACCGGGGAGATGGATGATCTCTATCAACTGGAGCTGGAGATGAGTGATCCTCCCTACGAACAGATCTCATGCACCTTTTGTGCGTTTAAGTTTCAGAATGACGGGTCTTTCTACACCACCCCGCAGGATACCAGCTACCGAGCTTTTAGAGTAAATATGGCAACCGGTGAACAAACTCTTTTTACACGCCCTGAGAGTGAACCTGTAGCTCTCACTGAACATGAGAAAGAGCAGAGCGCTGAGCGGATGGCCGAATCCGCAAGAATTACGGGCATGGAACTGCCCGACCGCGACATACCGACCTACAAAAGGCGGTTTATCGACTATTTTCCCGATCACGAAGGGAGGCTCTGGATTCTGATGAATGTAGCCGAAGGCGAAACCAACCGATTTGATCTGTTTTCATCCGAAGCAGAGTACATCGGCAGCGTGCCGCTGCCGGAAGATGCCGTTGCGGGTATGCCCATTCCGGGGCCGGACAACAGGCTGATGCTTTACCATGAGTCTGAAGATCCCGATGTATGGAAAGCGGCGATTTACCAAATTTTGGAGTAAGCATAGTTTTGAAGATTTAAGTAAAATAGTCAATTATAGATTTTATGATCTGGGTTTATAAGTTTTATGGATATGATAAGAGCCAAAGTTTTTTGATCGCTGCGTGTCTGTGATGGTATATTCTCAACCTGCTGAACTTACTGTATTATTTAAATCCAGGTAGTAGGAACCGTATTTATAGAAAGGAATTTACCTATGTTTAAAAAATTGGCGAATGTTACTTTGATAATCTTTCTTTTCTTACAGTGTTCGAAAACAGACCATCAGTTTGAAGATGTAGAAATAATAGAACCATTACAGACAGTATCATATAGTGAGAATCCGGAATTTACTAACATAAAACTAACCTGTGCTGACTCCGGCCTGATTGCTGTGGATGGCCGGTCGAACCGTATACATCAGATAGATTACGAGACCCTCCAACTGGTGAGGTCAGCGGGCCGGCTGGGTCGGGGTCCGGGGGAGTTCAACGGCGTCTATCTGGCTGATTCATACGACGGCAATCTTTATGTATCGGATGCAGGAAACCAGGGAATTCACATCCTGAATGAAGAAACATTGGAATATGAATTTATTATTCCGGTTAGTTTATCTGCGACACGTTTCTCCGTTCAAAGTGGATTCATCTATTCACCGGCACCCTATTCTAAAACGGAATATGCCCTACAAATGATTGGTCTGGACGATCACTCCGTTCACTATTTCAGTGAGAGATCAGGAGCTGTATTTCCGGGCCGGGATATGTACCATGCATTGGCAAACGATACTGTTCTTTATGCGGTATCACTTACAGAACCGGTAATAAAAATGTATACCCGTGAAGGTGAACTAATAACAACCCAGAATTTTGCAGACGAGCTGCTGCTATCTGAAAGTTTACAGTTTTCGGATCGGTTTTACCGTGAACCGGGAAATGAAAATAGATCTGTTATACTGTTTCAGGATGCGGCACTATTTCAGAATTATTTAGTTGTAAATGTGATTAACCACAGTGAAGGATCTCACAACCGTAGTGCAAAATATAATAACTACCTGCTGTTTCAGATCAATGGGGAGTCGCTGAAGAGAGCCGGAGCTTTCCGTACCAACATCGGTGAGAGAGGTATTACGTCCACATTTTGCATACAAGGCACACGGTTATACAGTACCGGCGGCCGCAACGGAGTGAATATTTACGAATTTGACCTATCGGTTTTTGAATAGCAAAGTTCGATAAAGAGTATGAATGTGCCACCGGGAAATGATGTTATAACGTCAGCCATCCATACTATTCAATTTTAAATAGCTGCATATCTCCCAAGCCGGTCATCTCTGAAAATGAAGGAAATAGACCCTGATCAACCCATGCAGAAAGTTATTCGAACTGTTAAAAAGGAATAAGGACAGGTAACTGTTTGTTAGCGATTAAGCATATTTCATTTATAATTTCCATTGTACACGAAAGAATAATAATATTTCGAAACAGGATTTAGCAAGAGTTGTGATAAAGCGAATCATTGTTATTGTTAGTCTCTTTCTTTCTGTATCCTGTGCGGAAGAACAGAGCCGTGTGATCAG
>CAZXYQ010000076.1:0-13493 GCA_964644975.1 uncultured Rhodohalobacter sp. | reverse complement strand
GATTTGATGAGGAATCGAACTCCCATTGGGATTTCGATTGAAAAACTGGAACCTCTGCCCGGTTTTACGTCAAGTGTAAGCTGCATATACTGCCAGTATTTAAACTGATCTTTCGCCATGTAAAATGGAGCGCCATAAACCTCACCCAGTTTCACGTCGCTTTTACCCACGCGGAACTGGCCGGCTCTGTAGCACATTGGGGAAGAACCGTCACAGCACCCGCCGCTCTGGTGAAACATCAGCTCGCCGTGTTTTTCACGGAGCTGATCCATGATCTCTTTAGCTTCATCGGTAATTAATACGCGCTTTACAGACATAAAAATGAGGGATTAAAATAAAAAAATTAAGTGCCCGATTGTATCAGGCACTTTCCTGACCGAACTGCGTGAGGTTAAGCAATTTGCAATACCATACGCCCTTCAATTTTGTTATTTCTCATATCATCCAGTACCCCATTGATGTTCTCCATCTTCTCGGTTTTAACCCTGGACTTCACCTTACCTTCTGTAGCAAAATCGATCGACTCCTGGAGATCTTTTCTGGTACCAACGATGGATCCCCGAATCGTGATCCGGTTCAGTACGGCATTGAAAATATCGAGTTCAAAACTTCCCGGAGGCAGACCGTTCATCGCCAGCGTGCCTTTCCGCCTGAGTGTGCTCAGTGCCTGAGTAAAAGCTATCGGGGCCACTGCGGTTACCAATGCCCCGTGCATACCTCCGGTCTCTTTTTTCAGGTATTCACCCGGATCTTCTTCCATCGCATTCACTGTAAGATCTGCACCCAGTTTTTTCGCCAGATTCAGCTTATCATCTGCCACATCAATTGCCGCAACGTGAAGTCCCATCGCCTTTGCATACTGAACAGCCAGGTGACCCAGACCACCAATACCTGAAACAGCAACCCACTCGCCGGGTTTTGTATCGGTCTCTTTGAGGCCTTTATAGACGGTGACCCCGGCACAAAGAATGGGAGCCATTTCAACAAAATTTACATTCGATGGCAAATGCCCGACATATCTGGGGTCTGCAATTACATATTCCGCATACCCCCCATCCACACTGTATCCGGCATTATCCTGCTCTTCGCAAAGTGTTTCCCAGCCGGTGATGCAGTGCTCACAGGTTCCGCAAGCCGAATAGAGCCAGGGAACTCCCACGGCATCACCCTCTTTTACATTCTTCACATTCTTGCCAGCAGCAGCTACGTAGCCCACACCTTCATGACCGGGAATCAGCGGCAGTTTTGGTTTAACCGGCCAGTCTCCGTCAATTGCGTGCAGGTCTGTGTGACAGACTCCGCTTGCTATAACTTTGACCAGAATCTCATCATCACCGGGTTCTTTAACCGGCATCTCTTCTATGGAAACCGGATCTCCGAACTTCTTTGCCACGATCGCTTTCATCTTTTTAGGTAGCATAACGTTTTCTCCTTTTTTTGGTTTTAATAAAAAATCCCCGGCCCATTAAAAGCGCCGGGGGTGGGTCAAATCTTAGAAGAAGCCCATCGCTTTCTTGTCGTAGGAAATCAGCATGTTTTTCGTTTGCTGATAGTGATTCAACATCATCTTGTGATTTTCACGTCCGAATCCGGATTTCTTATATCCGCCAAATGCTGCATGGGCAGGGTAGGTGTGATAGCAGTTCACCCACACACGTCCCGCTTTAATGGCTCGCGGCACTTGGTAGAGCTCATGTGCATCGCGTGTCCACACGCCGGCGCCAAGCCCATAGAGCGTGTCATTTGCTATCTCTATCGCTTCATCCACATCCTTGAAGGTGGTCAGGGAGGTAACCGGGCCAAAAATCTCCTCCTGGAACACACGCATGGAGTTGTCACCGGAAAAGATAGTGGGCTGAATGTAATAGCCACTGGAAATTCCGTTGCTTCCCACATCCGCTTTGCCACCGCCAACCAGAATTTTTGCGCCCTCTTCGCGGCCCACATCAAAGTAGTTCAGAATTTTTTCATACTGGTCGTTTGATGCCTGGGCGCCAACCATCGTCTCATCATCGAGCGGGTGACCCATTTTAATTTTCTTCACGCGCTCAATCACGCGCTCGGTGAATGCATCTGCGATCGACTCCTGGACAAGAATTCTTGACGGGCAGGTACACACTTCACCCTGGTTTAGCGCAAACAGTGCTGCTCCTTCAAGCACTTTGTCGAAGTATTCATCATCGGCGTCCATTACGCTTTCAAAAAATACGTTCGGGCTTTTTCCGCCAAGTTCCAGCGTTACCGGAATAATATTTTCCGAAGCGTATTGCATAATCAGGCGGCCGGTTGTGGTTTCGCCTGTGAATGCTATCTTTGCGATCCGCTCGTTGGTTGCCAGCGGCTGTCCTGCTTCCGGGCCAAACCCGTTTACAACGTTCAGTACACCATCAGGAATCGCATCTCCAACCAGTTCCAGCATCATCATGATGCTTGCGGGAGTCTGTTCCGCTGGTTTCACCACGGTGCAGTTTCCTGCAGCCAGAGCGGGAGCGATTTTCCAGGCCGCCATCAGCAGCGGAAAGTTCCATGGGATAATTTGGCCCACAACCCCCAGCGGTTCCGGCAGGTTGATCGAAACGGTGTTGGCATCGTGCTCTGAAATTCCGCCTTCCTGCGTTCGAATTGCCGCTGCAAAATAACGGAAATGATCTACCACCAGAGGCAGATCGGCATTCATCGTTTCACGGATCGGCTTTCCGTTGTCAACCGTTTCTACCCGTGCCAAATACTCCAGATTCTCTTCAACGATATCCGCCATTTTGTTCAGAACTGCGGCTCGTTCAGCCGCGGATGAACTATTCCATGCTGGTGCAGCTTTGTGGGCTGCATCCAGGGCAAGCTCAATATCTTTTTCATTTGATCGTGCACATTTCGTAAACGGTTTGCCGTCTATCGGAGAAATGGCATCAAAGTATTCACCATCAACCGGTGGTACAAATTTACCGCCGATGTAGTTATCGTATTTTTCTTTAAAACTCGGACGTTCATGTAACATATTGTTATCCATTCGTTAATTGTGTTTCTGTTAGGTCATTATGTGTAAAAAAGCGCTTCCATTCTTGGTGCAATCTCTCAAAAAATAGCGCGATCGTCTCAATTTGGTTTAAACCCGGTCTTTGTCTATAATAATTTAAGCGTACGGTTAGCGCTCTTTCCGGCTTACAACATCCAGCTACCATGATCAATCAATCGCTTACACATAACGAAAAAAAGCCACCACAGCAGCTTATAGAAAACAGAACAAGCTATGCCGGGCGCGACGCCGTTTTATCGGTGTATGATACCTACCAGGAAGCGCATATGGTGGAACTGAAATCGGACAGCCCGATGTACTGCGGCATGATTTCAGGCAAAAAAGTGATTCACTCAGGAGACAAAACCCCGTTTGATTTTGTACCCAGAGAATCACTCGTACTCCCACCTGATACTACGATTTACATCGATTTTCCCGACGCGAAACTTACCGAGCCCACCAAATGCATCACCGTAGAGATGCCGCTTTCCAGAATTGACGATATTGTGGCCCGGATGAACGATCAGCTTCCACGGACTAAAACCTCGGGAGAGTGGGAATATGACGCTTCTGCATCAGTCCATTTTTCCAACACAGAATCGGTAGATCTGCTGATCCGTAAACTATTTCACATTTTCACTGAAGATCATCAGCAGAAAGATCTGCTGGTTGAAATGAACACCTCAGAGCTGATTGTTCATATGCTCCAAACAGAATCACGAAATCTACTGCTTAAAAACTACAAGAAACACGTTACAAAGAGTGGCCTTGCTGCAGCTGTTGAATTTATCAGTAACAACCTCGACCGCTCCATTTCCATCAAGAAACTGGCCGATATCGCCTGCATGAGCAAGGCGTCGTTCTATCGCTATTTTAACAATGAGTTTGGGATGAGTCCGATCGAATACATCAATCAGGAGAGAGTAAAAAAGGCGTGCAAGCTACTGAAGAATGAAAATCTGAACGTGACTGCCGTAAGCTTTGAACTTGGGTATTCCAGCCTGAGCCATTTCATAAAACTATTCCGTGAGCATACCGGCACCACGCCCAAGCAATATCAGCTTAAGAAACTGAGCGATTGATATCGAATGAACTACCTCGTGGCAGCCTGCGCGAGGTATCTACGTAAAACCCATAAATATTTTATCCAGTATGAAGTTTATTTTGGAGTGCCTCCCTGCTTCCAAAGGGATCTCTTACGGGGAAAGCGGAAAACGAGAGATGATCTATTGTGTATTTCAGAACCAAGAAATGGACAACTCCAAACTCAGAAAGTCATCCCCCAGCTCTCTCCGTTCGCTTCCCCCTTCAAAGGGGGACTGGGGATTAGACCACTTGAAAACCTAAAAGAGGCTGGTTTGATCTTTATCTTTTTTTGAAATCCTGCCGGTCACATTCTTTTCCTTTTCTGCCCGATTGACCACCAGCATTTCAGAGCTGAAACGCTTTCCATATACCCTTTTTGAAATCCCCTGTAATGCTTGCTCACCCTTGGGCGTGATCATCAAAAAGCCGTTTTCATTCTCGTTCAGAAAACCAAACTGCTTCATGTCGTTCAATATCAGGTAGGCCAGTTTTGGAATAGTGCCGATATTTTTTTCTACATACTCCCTGTGCGGCGGTTCATCGGGGTTCGAAAATATTAAGCCGAGAGCATTAAGCTCTGATTCCGTAAGAGGGTAGCCGTTCGAACCCTTGGTGAGAAGTGCATCCCACGCCTCCTGGCTATAGAATAACCCAAACCACTCTTTTGCCTCCCTGATAAGTTTTTTTGTCGCCGAACAGGCAATATAGTGGCCCGATTTTGCTTTTTTCACTTCACCCCGCTCCCTGTACATCGAAACCATGGTAGCCAGATCAAGCTCCTGCAGATTGGGGGGATAACAGAATATAAAATCTGACGTTTTTTCCATGATTCTTAATCGCGTACTCCGGTTATTTAGAGTTTATTAATCGAACGAGTTCTATTT
Source organism: uncultured Rhodohalobacter sp. (assembly GCA_964644975.1). GTDB lineage: Bacteria > Bacteroidota > Rhodothermia > Balneolales > Balneolaceae > SW132. The sequence goes on along the minus strand of CAZXYQ010000076.1, from coordinate 8,510 downwards.
TTTACCTTTTTCATCGATTACACGAACGGCATCCGCCATCGTCACCTTTTCCGGCTCCATGTCATTTGGAAGCGAAACGTTCTTCTTGCCGTATTTAAGATAGGGTCCGTACCGGCCTTCCATCACTTTTATCGGCTGATCCGTTTCGGGATGTTTTCCAAGATCCTGAATGGCAGAACTGCCCCTGCCTTTTCCTTTCTTCTCCTTTAGCAGCTCCACGGCTCTGTCGAGATCTATCTCCAAAACGTGATCGGTTTTCTTCAGCGATTTAAAGGTGCCGTCGTGAAGCACGAACGGACCGTAGCGGCCTACACCTGCTTTCACAACTTTGCCTGTTTCCGGATGATCGCCCAGCGGTCGCGGCAGTTCCAGCAGCTTCAGGCCCAGCTCAAGATCTATATCTTCAGGCTTCATTCCTTTCAGAAGCGAAACCCGCTTCGGTTTTTTATTGTCATCCGTCACCTCACCCCGCTGCATATAGGGGCCATAACGGCCATTCAGAACGTAAATATCTTCGCCCGTTTCGGGATCCTTACCGAGAGATTTAGGCCCCTCTTTTTCTGCTTTTATCAGCTCTTTCAACTTCTCTATGGAGATATCCGCCGGATCCATATCATTAGGCAGAGACGTGGTAATCTCTTCGCCGTCTTCCATCATCTTTACGTAAGGACCGTACCGGCCAACAAACACATTCATGCCGTTCAGATTTTCGAGCGGAAGATCAAGCATACGGGCTTTCGCTCCGTCTATGTTATCCTCACGGGTATCTACCTTGTTCTTCAACCCTTCATCGCCGTGGTAGTAATCCGTTAAATACTTCACCGGATCGTACTCACCATTGGCAATTAAATCGAGCTTCTCTTCAAGCTCGGAAGTGAATGCACTGTCTACCAGCTCCGGGAAGTGCTCCTCGAGCAGGCCGGTTACCGCAAACGCAGTAAAACTCGGTATCAGGGTTTTCCCATCGCTCTTGGCGTACCCACGATCCTGAATTGTGCTAATAATAGACGCATAGGTACTCGGACGACCCACACCCCGCTTCTCGAGCTCTTTCACCAGGGTTGCTTCCGTATAGCGTGCAGGCGGTTTTGTTTCGTGACTGATCGATTCCAGCCCGTGCATATCAATCTCTTCGCCTTCCTTCATTTCAGGCAGGAAGCTCTCCTGATTTTCCAGTGCTGCCTCGGGATCATCACTCCCCTCAACGTAAGCGCGAAAGAATCCCGGAAAGAGAATCTTTTTACCGCTTGTTTTGAAGTCGGCCCTCGTGTCGCCGTGTTCGGCCGTGATGGTTACATTAGTAAACTCCAGCCTTGCTTCCGCCATTTGGGTAGCAATTGTGCGCTTCCAAATCAGATCGTAGAGCTTAAATTCACGCCCGCTAAGCTTTGCATTTTCCGGTTTGATGAAGCTCGATCCTGCAGGACGAATAGCCTCGTGAGCCTCCTGAGCCCCTTTCGATTTCTTGCCGAAGTTTCGAACCCGTTCAAACAGGTACTCTTCGCCATACTCCTCTTCTACTGCCGACCGGGCTGCGCTTATCGCCTGACCGGAAAGACTGGCTGAATCCGTTCTCATGTAGGTAATTAAACCTCTCTCATACAGCTTTTGAGCAATACTCATTGTATCGCGCGCAGAGAATCCGAGTTTACGGTTCGCTTCCTGCTGAAGGGTTGAGGTAATAAAGGCCGCAGATGGATTACGCTTCTGCTGTTTCACATCCACATTGCTAACGCTCCACTTCGCTTCGTGAAGTTCATCGCGAAGTTTTGAGGCTTTCTCCTCATCAAGCAGCACCACGCTATCCGGTTTTTTCAGCTTGCCGGTATTTTCATCAAAATCTTTACCGCTCGCCAGCCGCTTATCATTCAGATGGGATAGATCTGCGTTAAAATGATCTTTTTTCTTCAGCTTGGTAAGCTCCGCTTTCAAATCGTAGTAGGTACCGCTCTTAAAACGCATCCTTTCGCGCTCGCGATCTACCAGGAACTCTACGGCAACCGACTGTACGCGGCCGGCCGAAAGTCCGGGGGATATTTTTTTCCAAAGCAGCGGAGAAATCGTATATCCCGCAAGACGATCCAGAATTCGGCGCGTCTCCTGTGCGTGCACCAGGTTCATGTCGATGTCCCTGAAATTATCGAGTGCTGCAGTAATCGCTTCTTTGGTGATCTCGCGAAACACCATCCGCTTAACCGGCACTTTGGGCTTCAACAACTCTACAAGATGCCAGCTAATCGCCTCGCCTTCGCGATCTTCATCTGTCGCCAAAATCAGTTCATCAGATTCCTTCAGTGCTTTCTTCAGCCGGGTAACAATCTTCTTTTTGCTGGACGGCGTTACGTAAAGAGGCTCAAAATCATCGTCTACGTTTATTCCAAGGTTCGACCACGACTCTTTTTTAAACTTTTTTGGAATCTCCTTGGCTGATGAGGGCAGGTCACGAATATGCCCCATTGAAGAGTCTACCGTAAAACCTTTGGGCAGGTATTTCTTGATGGTTTTTGTTTTTGTGGGTGACTCTACGATAACTAATGTTTTCATGATACTCTTTTATATAGATTCAACAAGCTCTTTGAGTTCTTCAGCGTGAGCTTTTGTGTTCACTTTTTCAATTATTCCGAGAACTGTACCGTCAGTGTCAATTACATAAGCTGAACGAGTGGGGGCATCAAACGTTTTGCCATACATTTTTTTCTCTACAACAGAATCGGTAGCAGCTGCAAATTTATAGTCGGGATCAGACGCAAGCGTGTAGCTGATATCAAGTTTTTCAGCGTAGTTTTTATGCGATCCGCAGGTATCTTTACTCAGGGCAATAATGTTGTACCCTTTCTCATCAAACCAAGCGGTGTGCTCTGAAAGGCTGCGGTTTTGTTTATCGCAGCCACCCGTATTATTTCTCATATAGACCGAAACAATGGCCGGCCGGGTCAACAGCTCTTTGAAAGGAACCTCTTTCTCTTCACCGTCCTGAACCACTTTCAGACTGAAATCTGTATCTATTTTATCTCCAACTGCTACCATAATTGAATTCTGTTTTGATTGATGTGGATTGAAATAACCCAATTCAAAGATCGATTCGTTCTGACTGATCTTTAACGTATCAGTATAATCATTCTCTGAATTTTTGAGCAACTGCTACTTTTCACTATCTATAACTGAGCAGTTCAGGAAATTTAAGCAGCAGTTTTGCTACAGCAGCAACAACAATGGAGTGGTGCATAACCCCACTGCTCACCATCGTCAGAAATTCATCAAGCGGCACAGTATGCACCCGAATATCCTCGTGTCCATCCGTTTGCTGATCAGCAGTCTTCGCGCAGTTTTCAGCAAAATAGAGGTGCGTATAGTTCGTCAGAATTGCGGGGTTTGAACTCACTTTCCCGAATGAATGCCACGTTTCGGTGCTGTAGCCTGTCTCTTCCAAAAGCTCCCGGCTCGCCGCTTTCTGCGGAGATTCACCCGGATCGGCCATTCCTCCCGGAATTTCGAGCGTCGTTTCATCAACGCCGTGGCGATACTGCTCCACAAGCACAATCTCTCTCTGCCCCGTCAGCGCTATCACATTGATCCATTCCGGAGCGTCTAATACATAAAAATTAGCCGGCGGCTGTCCACCAGACGGCATCATCTTTTTTTCATGGAGAGAAAAAATGGGAGTTTCATATACTTTCTTATCTTTGAGGGTCTCCCACCTGGGTTTAGAAAATTTAAACATAACGGATTGCCAATTTGAGCATGAAAAAAACAATTGAATTTACGAAAGAAGCATTCAGTAATGAAAAAGAACTCGATGCGCTGATTGAAAAAGCGTGCGATATGATGGAGGCGATCTATAAAGACGGAGATTATCCAAAACTTACGGTTAAACGTACCTGGTCGGAGCACAACCCTATCATTACGGGCGAAATTGCGGTTCCAAGCGCCTATCGATGGTATTTGACCCGCGAAATAAAGAAACTGACGGAAAAAGGCGCTGAAATAAAAATCTTTCCATCACGGCCGAGGCTAAAACCGGACGACCCCATAATTTTCGACAATGCCGACGAAGACGACTGGGACATTACTCAAAAAAAACTTTTTTTGTTCAGTCCCGAGCGGATTGACATCTCTCTCGATCGCCTGAAACACTACACCGGAACAGATCCCAGTGATTTTCAGAGATACATTCTCTTTACCAATTACGATATGCACGTGGAGGTTTTCAAAGAACGCTACCCAAATTGTGTAGAACCGGACCGTAGCGTGCAGATGCCCGCCTACCACTACAAGCTCCCCGACAACAAGGGATTTACGCTCGTAAACATTGGTGTGGGGCCTTCTAATGCGAAAACAATCTCCGATCACGTAGCTGTGCTCCGGCCGGATGCGATGGTAATGGTTGGCCACTGCGGCGGACTTCGAAACCACCAGGATATTGGTGATTTTGTACTTGCCACGGGATTTATGAGAGACGATGGGGTTTTAGATGACATTCTGCCACTCAACATTCCGATCACCCCCAACCATCTCTTGAACGTCTACCTGAAAGAGCAGCTCGACAGAAACGAACGAAATTACCGTCTTGGCACCGTATACACCACTGCCAACCGGAACTGGGAATTCATAAAACGCCGGACAGTGGAGCAGATTCACATCAGCCGAAGCGTGGCTATAGACATGGAATCCGCCACAGTTGCCACAAACGGCTACCGATACAGAATTCCCTTTTCCACGCTGCTATGCGTGAGCGACAAACCTCTACACGGCAAACCAAAACTTAGCGGAGCGGCTCAAACCTTTTATCAGAATTCAAAAGAGATGCACCTGAAAATGGTTATTGACGCCATCAACCTAAGCAAGAAAACGTATCCTGAGGGACTGCCCAACGCCAGCATCCGTGCCATTAACGAACCTCTGATGGGCGGATCGTAATCGCCGGGGATCAAACGCCGAACACCGAATATTGAATCATGAATTTCGAAGGAGTGTTCTTGGCTTCCTTACTTTTTTAAAGCCATACTTTTGGGTATTGATAATCAAATCCGGGTATAAATTTTTCACGGCTGAAGCGGCCGCACCTGTACCTCTGTAAAATGAAAATTTTTCGGACAGGTCAGCATATGCACCACTGAAGCAGCCAGGTCTTCCGGCATCAGTTTATTTTTATTAGAGCCTGAAAAACTGGTCTCCACAGAACCGGGTGACAGGCAGGTTACCTTTACCCCAAAATCACGCAGTTCCAGGTGCATAGATTCGGTGATGCCCGCAACCGCATACTTTGTGCCGCAGTAGGCGCTCATCCCGGCAATACCGTTGGTCCCCGCACCCGATCCAATATTGATAATATGCCCCTCTTCACGGTTTTTCATTCCGGGTATCGCCCGTTTTGAGACATAGTACAATCCGTGTACGTTCAGTTCAAACAGGTAGCGCCACCGGTCGGATGGCATCTCTTCCATCACTCCCCGATAACCCACACCGGCGTTGTTAATCAGAATAGATACTCCATCTTCAAATATTCCAGACGTTTTTTGCCACGCCTGTTCAACCGAAGCTTCATCTGTCAGGTCAGCCTTAACATGGGTGAACTTTTCGTGCTTATACCCTTCAGACGGAGTTCGGCTCCATCCTGCTACAGCAACTCCTTCTCCATTTAAAGCCTTTGCTATCGTTAGGCCTATCCCCTTGCTGGCGCCCGTTACAATTGCGGTTTTGTTTTTTAGATCCATATTCACTTTACGTATAAATTAACAGTTTTATTTATTCTCACTCCGGACCTTCCGGGTGATTCATATTCTTCAACTCCACCCCATCATTCTCAAACGTTGTATGCTTCAATCCATTCACAAACGTAAACACCATACCGTTTCCGGTTTCCAAAAAGTGATATAGCTTATCTGCCAATCCCACATAATAAATACCCGAATCTGGCTAAAGGTCATCTCCTGAACTCATGGCAGCCGGGTTGTAGAGTAGGGAGTTACCCGGACAAGGTCGCCGGCGGCATATTCTATTTCTGGATCAAGCCGAATGTACACGTCAGAGTCGTGGTAGAGCTGCATCAAATGAGATTTCATCACCCCGTCACCCGCAACGGTTAGTCGATGCTGATCATCTAGTTTTAGCTTACCCGGCACGAAGAGCGTTTTACCGGGCAGATGATTTTCAAAGGAGTTGGCCGCCAGTACGCTCCGTTCATCATCCTTAAGGCCAAGCATTTTATTAATCGCTTTTCGTGCATAGTACTCGGCGGCAAAGACGGCTGAAATCGGGTTACCGGGCAGGTGGAAGAAGAGCGTATCATCCAGCGTTGTAACCGTCAGCGGTTTGCCCGGTTTCTGCTGAATCTTTCTCACGATCACCTCTGCGCCCAGCTTCTCCATCGCCCCAAGAATATAATCGTGCTTTCCCATGGAGATACCGCCGGTTGTAAGTACCACATCAGCAGAATCTTTAAGCCTCATCATTCTTTCCGCCACCAGTTTGGGATCGTCATCCAGCACCGGCCACTCTTTCGCTTCCGTTCCCGGCCAGTGCCCAACCACTCCGTTCAGTACCGGGCCGTTAGAGTTCCTGGCTTCATCAATCTCGGAGCCCGTAACCTGTATCGCAATACGTATGTTCTTTTTCACCGTGCAGTTACGATTTCCCGATTCGATCATCAGACCCACCTCATACGGCCGGATGATCGTACCTTTCGGCAGAATCGGATGTGTTTTCTTATACCCTTCACCCTGTTTGCGTATAGGATTTCTATCCGGAATCTCATTCACAACAACTTTACCATCTGATTCAGAGATCATCTCAATCGGAACTACCGTATAGTTACCGGACGGCACCGGTGAACCGGTCATGATCTCCCGGCACGTTTCCGGCTTCAGTTGCCCGGGCTGATCATCCTCCGGTCGAATATCGCCGTCAATTCTGAATTTTCGCCGTCCGTTCTCAAGATCATTCTTCAAAAAAATGTAGCCATCCATTGCTGAATTATCAAACGCCGGGATATCACGCTGTGCATTCAGATCATCCGCCAGCACCCGGTTTTCTGATTCTACCGGAGCGATACGTTCCGTTTCAGTCACCGGCTTCAGAACACCCATAATTATTTTACTGGCTTCATCAACGGAGAGATAGTCGGTTTGATTCTTTACAGACATACGGTTGGATTGCATCAGTTGTTGGGACTTCTATAACGAAGTGATTTAGTAGAATAAAAGGGAATTTTGTAACTGATCGCAAATACTCTCTATTGCAATTATGCTCTTTACAAGAGTATAGACAGAAATTTCAATTCTCGGGGTTACATCCCAAAAAGTACACTTTGATACTTTAGGTTACTTACCGGAATAGCTAGACTGATTAAGGATGAACTCATGGCTTACCAATCAGATTATTATTCAAATCAAACGATTTAAAAAGCTATACGCTATCCTCCTGCCTTTTTTCTCACAAAGCGGATCACTCCGTATTTAATAATTTTATAGCCACCGCTGTTACGAAAATCGTATTTAGGTTAAAATAAAACCTGACACACTGTAAAAACCTGTTTTTGGAACGTCTTCATCTCATTTTTTTGATAAAACATGCCGGTTTCCGTGGTTATATTAATCTCCCAGAAACACATAATTTATGACATCAAACCGAATTCACATTCTGAGAAAAGAGGCCGATCGAATTGTTTGCAGTGTCGTTATCGGTTTATGGTTATTTGGATCTCCTGAAGCGGAGTGATAATTTTTAAGTTATTGAAATCCAAAAAAAGGCGTCATTTTCCCACAACTATAATCGAACCTAAGAACGAAGACTTCTCCCTCCTCCACGAAGCCCTGGGGCAGTAGAAACTTTTCACTTCTCACTTTTCACTTTTCCCTGCTCTACGAAGCCTCGGCGTAGTAGAGACTTTTTCCCCACCCTCAACCAGCTTCTCCTCCTTCCAAACCGTCTCGTCTTCAAACGTTTCTTTTTTCCAGATCGGCACGTCCTGCTTGATCAGGTCCATCGCTTCAGCAGTGGCAGCAAAGGCGTTTTTGCGATGGGCAGAACTCACGGCCAGTATAATCGAAGCCTCGCCAATCGGCACAAGACCGGTTCTGTGAGTAATCCAGATTCGCTGGAGCTCATGTTTTTCATACATTTGCCCTGCAATCTTCCGCAGCTCTTTGATTGCCATCTCGCGGTAGCAGTCGTAATAGAGTTCAATCACCCGCTTTCCGTCATGATGATTGCGTGTTGTGCCGTTGAAGATATTCACCGCCCCGGCTTTCGGATGATTCACAAAATCGGAAGCTTTTTGAAGATTAAGTGTATTTTCTTGTACCTCTATAAAAATGGATTCTTTATTCTTCATGTGAGAAAATTTACTTGAATAAAAAAGTTTTGAACCTTCACGAGAAGCAGTGCAACGAAATAAACTAACTTTATAGAGTTAAATTTATAATTCTAAAATAAACAGATCAGGTGATAGGAATATGATTAAATAAATAACTGAGTGCCGTAAGGCATGGCCAATTTTATAACATCGGGTT
>CAZXYQ010000075.1:0-13835 GCA_964644975.1 uncultured Rhodohalobacter sp. | reverse complement strand
GTACAGCGGCTCGCCTGAGCCGCTTCATCTGAATTCTAACCAAGCTCCAGTTCCTGATGAAGAGGTGCTCCGACCAAAGGCCCGCCACTCATTCATTTCACAGCTTTGATAACACTCCATCCCTCTCGGGTCAGCGACCCGAGCTACGTAGCACCAATCACGTAGTAGTTGGATGAGATACCGCTCAGGCGGGACTTAAAAAATGCGTTGATATCAATATCCATTCTCCCAAGACGAATTCCGCTGTGTCCCATTTGTGTAATCAAGGTTCGGGTTCCCTCCGGATTGATCATTCGTGACGGCTGATCCAAAAATGTGTGTGTATGACCGCCAATAATCAGATCAATGCCTCCAACCTTTCGGGCAATGGTTATATCATCTATGCGGTTGTCAGAATATTCGTAGCCGAGATGGCTCAGGCAGATGATCACATCACAATGGTGGTAGCGGCGCAGACTTGTAACCATCCCTTTAGCCCAAACTTCAGGGTTTCTTGATCTTACACCTCCATAAAGCTTTGGATCAACAACTCCCGGAAGTTCAATACCCAGCCCAAAAATACCCACTTTGATACCGGCTATCTCTTTCACGATAAATCGCCTAATAACATCATTTAAAGGAGTATTTGTGGTGCTGTAATTTGCCGCAAGTATAGGAAAAGAGGATTTATCAGCAGCATCCGCAAACGCCTGCAGACCGTGGTCAAATTCATGATTCCCCACAGCCATTGCGTCGTACTCTATTTCGCTCATCAGCTTCAGATCTACCTCCCCTCCGTAAACATCAAACCAGGGCGTTCCCTGAAACACATCTCCTGCGTCCAGCAAAAGCACATTTTTTTCTTTTTTTCGAATCTGCCGTATCAAATTGGCACGTCTTGCAATTCCACCGAGTCCGGCAAACTGTGTGGCATTTTCCGGGAAGGGGTCGAGACGGGCGTGGGTATCGTTCGTATGGAGAATAGTTAACCGGGAACCTGCTGGAGAAGATCCCATCAGAAATGGCGACAAAGCAAAAGCGCCGGCACTATAGGCTGCAGCCTGTTTCAGAAAGGTTTTCCGGTCGATCATTATCGAATCCTCCCATCTGTTTCCGGTGACAATACCCGCTGATTTCTGAAATAGTCGACATACAGATCCCTGATAGAAACGTGATAATCAATTCTTTCGAGCGGATTGGTAATGGCCGTGAAATTATCGCCTCCGTCCGCCACCCAATTACTGGTTGCAAGCCAGTACACGCGCTGGCGATCAAGTATTTCTGAGTTGACCAGAATTTGTTGTGCTTTGCCATCCACCAGACGGAACCGCATGCCACTGAAGGGAGCGCCCTTTCTCTCTGCAATCTGCTGGCTGAGTTCGTACACCATGTCCCCGGTCAGTTTCAACAGAACAAGGTGGTTTTCATACGGCATAAATTCAAGCACATCGCCCAAAGTAAGTATTCCTTCGTTAAAGTTAAGCCTGAATGAACTCTCACCTATAACGGAAAGGTGTACAAATTTGCGAGCTTCGCGCGCCGCTCTGAATCGAAGTGCATCGGCGGCCATATTGCCCATTTTACTTTCGGGTGAGCCAAATTGCAGCGGGTACGAAACCTCCGCAATTCTCACTCCCATCTGCTCATTATACCCATCGCGGTACTGATTGAGCAGTGTAGCGATTGCTTCATCATCAACTGCTGACGCTTCGGCAAGTTCTATGCTGTCAGCTTCGAGACGGTCATCCATAGCTTTGTGGCTGCCGGAACATCCAACAATCAGTAAAATCAGAGCCAGAAATACCGTTTTTTGCATGGACTATCTTCGTTGGCGAAACATATTCATCATGAGTTCTGTGAGGCCCAACAGAGCTTTATCATCAGAAAGTTCAACAACAGAGCGATCAAACCCGGTTGTATTTACATTTGTAGATTCAATTTTAAACACCAGGTTACCACCATCAAATACTTCAACGAGCAGGGGAAAGCTGTTGGGATTCATAATCAGCTCTATAGGTAATTCAGACTCCGAAAACTTTGTGCCGGCTCTGTTCCAGACGTCGACCATAAGGCCCCAGTGCATTTTTATATCTTCTGTCAGCCATATAGATACAAATTGGCGGGCGTGCTCACCCTGCAGTCTGAATTCATGAACAGTGTATCCTAAATGTGTCCGCGAGTTGCCGGTCTCTTCCACACCGCTTTCCCAATCGAAGGTTTCAGCTTCTCCATTCGCGGCACTTCCACCAAACCTGTCAATCATGTTCATAAGGCCGTCAAGATCATCTTTAGATACCTTTAAGGCCTGATCAGTATCGGTATAAAAAACAAAATCATCAAGATCATTACGAATCAGCAGGCCGTTTGCTTTGAGGCCTGTTATTACGTTTACATTCAGATCAGAAGAGATTAACATTCGATTTGCGGCTGAAGTGAGCGTAAAACCAAACTTCTCCGATTGCTGATCTGTAATGCTTTCACCCTGAAACTCTATTTCACCTTCAAACTGGGAATATGCTGGAAGGCTTGCAATAAGCAGCAGTGAAAGGGAAATAAGTAGTGTTTTGACAAATTTTTTCATGGCAAGTATGGGTAAATTAAGGATCAGGTCTTTAAACCTGCAACACAGTACTTTTGTTTCATGCCGGTACAGAATCTTTTTCACCCATTTCGATATTCACTTTATGAATCCAGCCGCCGGCAACTACATCCTCTCCTTCATAGCATACTATTGCCTGCCCCGGGGTAATAGCTTCCCTGCCGGCAGGAAAATGTACCCTTATCTCTTCTTCAGAAATTTGGGTAATGGTTCCTGATGCGCCCGAATCGTTATATCGGATTTTTCCCACGATCTCCATTTCATCACCCGGAATGCGATCATATTTCACAAGATTAAGCTCTTTCGCTTTACAAGTGGTGCTGATTAGATCTTCCTTTTCGCCAACGGTAATCACGTTATTCACCGGGTCGATATGGGTAACATAGACAGGATAGCCAAGCGCGATGTCCAGCCCCCTGCGCTGACCTATGGTGTAGTATGGGAAGCCTTTATGCTTGCCCACAATTTTGCCAAATTTGTCCACAAAATTGCCTCCGGCCACTTTCTCTTTGAGGCCATCAACGCGATCGTTCAAAAATCTGTGATAGTTGTTGTCGGGGATGAAGCAGATCTCGTAAGAGTCAGGCTTATTGGCCACATTCAACAGCCCGTAATCCTCGGCAATTTTACGTATTTTGGTTTTCCTGTATTTACCGAGCGGGAAAATAGTTCTTTCGAGATGTTTTTGCTGTACGCCCCAAAGCGCGTAAGACTGATCTTTATCGTGATCCTTCCCCTTGGAAATGATAAAACGCCCGTCTTCTTCCCTGACGTTGGCGTAGTGTCCCGTTGCGATGTAGTCACATCCGAGATTATCCGCTCTTCTGAGCAGTGCCGCCCACTTAATATGGGTGTTACAGAGTACGCAGGGATTTGGTGTACGGCCGCTGGTGTACTCCTCAACAAACCGGTCGATCACCCAGTCGCCGAACTCATCACGAATATCGACTATAAAGTGTTTAAATCCATATTTTACCGCTATATGCCGTGCATCATTCATAGACTCCACAGTGCAGCAGCCCGTTTCTTTCCCGTTATTGCCACCGCTTCGGTGATAATCCCAGGTTTTCATGGTAATTCCGATAACATCGTAACCCTGTTCATGCAACATAACAGCGGCTACGGACGAATCCACGCCACCACTCATTGCTACAAGAACGCGACCTTTAGAACTCATAATTCATTCGTTTTCTGATTAGCTAATAAAAATACGGATTTTCTGTGTAAAACGTGTGAAATGCATTAACGGATCTTTTTCTCTTATCATATGCAGCATTTATCTGCAAATAATCACAAGGTAAGCGTGAATGGATCATTAGAGGTCTTTGCACAGAAATCTAGGATCCATTATCAATCCTCTACATATACAGATACGGTTTCCAGTCGTCCTGGACGGTACTTAGCAGATTTTGAAAAAATGTAATATGAATTGGGCGATACGGCTCAATCTTAAGCGGCATATTTGCTTCGGCAGGAGTTCTGTTTCCTTTCCTGACGTTGCAGTTGTTGCATGCGGTAACCAGATTTTCCCATGTGTCCCCGCCCTCACGGCTTCGCGGCATAACATGGTCGAGAGTAAGATCGGACCGGCTGCCGCAGTACTGGCAGGTATTATTATCCCGCTTCATAATATTGTGCCTTGATAGAACAATGCGTTTATATGGCAAATTGATATACCGCCGAAGCCGAATCACTGAAGGGTATGAAAATTGATCATCCACAGTACGAATTATCCGTACCGGATCGTCATGCAATAGCTCGGCCTTTTCTAAAAACAGCAATTTTACAGATCGCTGTACAGAGCAAATACTTAGTGGCTGGTAGTCCTGATTTAATACTAATACTCCGCTGTCCATCGATTGATATTTTGAAAATGTTGCATCTAAACCTTCAAATGGGGTTCAGACAGCTCTAATTATGAATTATTTTTCTCACAATATCAACCAAAAAAATAATTTACAAGTTCGTCCCATATCAATGGATTGATCGCAATGGCAATGAAAATGGAGATTACCAGGCCAATCAATGCATAGCTTGCATCCTTGAATATCAGCCTGAATGACTGACCAATAGGTCGCCCTTTTCCTTTAGAATCGGTAATACTCATTGCAATTTCGCGGCCTGCAAGCAGACCAATAAACACCCATGTTGTACTCAGCGGGATTACGCTAATGGTTATAAAATAGTAGAGAACCAAGGCATAAACCCCATCAATGATCGTGGCTGATCTCACATCTGTCACATAAGATTTCTCAGTCACAATCCGCTGAATCTTATCACCTCTCAGATAAAATAGAATACCTAAACCAAAGAATATAACTCCTGTAAAAAGTAAAAATGCCGATACCTCTAAACTTCTGGGCAGATAAACCGCAATATTCGCTGCATCCTGCATCAGCCAAACCGCCCACAGAAGACCGCTAACGACCCATTGCAGCGGCCTCCAAAATGATCCGGGGTTCCCGATAAACAATTTCCGTAACACCTTATTCATTCCGATCCAGACAGCCATCGCGACTGCAAATGCTATAAAGTAACCGGACAAGCTTTTAATAAGTACGTCTGTAATGCCCTCCGGAGCTGCTGCAAAAGCACTCAGCAGCAAGAACGTTGTGGAGACGGGCATGCGAAGCCTTGTCAGGATCAATAAAAAGAGCGGTGCTGCTACTTGCAGAAACTGGAATGACTGCGGTGCCTCTTCAAAACCGCGAGAGGTCAGCCTTTCATACGTCACATCACCACTATAGGTGAACCAACTGTATGAGACAGTAAGAACAAAAATTCCTCCTATCCATAGCCAGAGAATCCACCACCGGGTACCGGCATTTGAGGCGAGAAATGTTCCGATGGTCTGTATACTATCATTGGCAATAGCTGAGTAGGCAGCAAAGAAAAAACCGATCCACATCGCAATGCGAGGGGTTTCATAGAATATTCCTGCAACCAAAAACAGAATCCCTATGAGAATGAGAAATCTGCGCTCTTCATAAACCGTCTCAATCAGCCCGATGGGCAATAGACTTTTTACGTATGATTTCAGGCGTTTCGATTTTCTCTTTTTTCTTTCCTTTTTTTCCATGCCCGCTGTTAATAACGCTGAATAAACCAGCCAATATAAAGACTTTATGTTAAGAGAATATTACCCGCTTCAGAAAAGGCTATTCAGGTTTTTACTGTACAGCCGATAACATTTTGAACAAATGCTAAAAAGTTTTCGAAAATTCAGTTTCCCCTTTGATCAAAAGGTCTGTATTTTCTGTGATCTATTAATCAGAAACAATTTCTAAGTTTAAAAAAGCGCTACCAAGCCTATAATATCTATGGCAAATAACTCTGCAGATCCCTCCTCTTATTACAAAGAACCCGGCCCAAAACTCGATAAAGATTCACCCTTTGCCTCTATGATGGAGCGCTTCCGTTTTGCAGCGGAAATTCTGCAGCTCGATGATGGCATGTTTCAATATCTGGCAAGCCCTGTAAAACAGATTATTGTCTCAATTCCTGTTGTAATGGACGACGGTAAGATTAAAGTGTTCGAAGGATTTCGCGTTATACACGATAATGTACTCGGCCCGTCTAAAGGTGGTATCCGTTTTGCTCCCGATGTAAATCTGGAAGAGGTGAAGGCACTTGCTGCGTGGATGACGTGGAAATGCGCTGTGGTCAACGTCCCTTTTGGAGGCGCCAAAGGCGGTATACGATGCAATCCCAAAGAGCTCTCTAAGAATGAGCTTGAACGACTAACCCGGCGCTACACGGCAAACCTTCTTGAAGTATTTGGTCCCGACCGCGACATTCCCGCTCCCGATATGAACACCGATGAGCAGGTGATGGCCTGGATTATGGATACATACAGTATGAACTCACTGAAAACCGAAACCGCCGTTGTAACGGGAAAGCCAATTATTCTTGGCGGATCGCACGGACGCAAAGAGGCTACCGGCCGAGGTGTAGTAACTGTTACTCTTGCAGCACTCAGTAAAATGGGTCTAATGCCCAATAAAACCACAATCGTTGTTCAGGGATTTGGGAATGTAGGCTCGGTATCAGCAGAGCTAATGTATGAGCAAGGTGCAAAAATTATCGCGATCAGCGATATTTCCGGCGGATATCACAACGCTGACGGAATTGACATACCGGATGCAATCAGCTATATGAACTCCAATAACCGGTCTCTCGAAGGGTATTCAAAAGCGGATAAAATATCGAACGAAGAGTTGCTGGAACTTGAGTGCGATGTTCTGATTCCTGCAGCCAAGGAAGATCAGATTGGCAGGCATAACGCCCACAAAATTAAAGCTAAAATTGTGTCTGAAGGAGCCAATGGCCCCGTTACAGCAAATGCCGACTCTATCCTTGAAGAAAATGGTGTAATGGTTATACCGGATATCCTGGCCAACGCAGGCGGAGTTACCGTATCTTATTTTGAGTGGGTTCAAGACAGACAGGGTTATTTCTGGACCGAAGAACGCGTTAACCGTCGTTTGAACCGAATGATGAGAACCGCTTTCGACAACCTCTACAAGGTTTGCGAGGTACACGACATAACCATGCGCCAGGCTGCATATGTATACGCAATTGACAAGGTAGCAGAAACTCTGAAACTTCGGGGAATCTACGCGTAAAATCAGATGTTCAGCTTATTGATGAAATACCATAAATTTTTCGTAGTATACGACTCATTTTTTAGCTGTGGCGTTAAAAGCCGATATCAGGTTCCTGAATTTTAACATTATGGATCGCACGTTTTCTTTACCTCTTCTATCTACATTCTCAGAATCCGAAAAGATTCCCGATTTTGTTGATCACATCCGTGATGAATGTAACCTGGATGAGGAAAAAGCTGAAACCTTCAAGCTCGTCCTGAGTGAAGCGGTAACAAACGCTATTGTTCACGGTAACAAGCAAGATGAATCGAAGAGTGTTGACGTTTCCGTCACCGTTGCAAATGAATCGATATCTGCTGACGTGATCGATGAGGGGGAAGGATTTGACCATGATCAGGAGACAAATCCGCTGGAAGAGGAGAACTTGCTCGAAACCAGTGGAAGAGGCGTTTTTTTAATCCGGGAATTTGCTGATTACGTTGAGTTCAAAAAAAACGGTACCCACATACATTTTCGAATTAACCTGAATGGCGTGTGAACTGGTTTTAAGGCCCATCAATAAATATTGTGATCACTAAGGCAGGAAAAGCCTGCTTCAAGCTAGCTTTTCTAAACCTTGCATTGCCGTTCAAACCTACAAAATCACTTATCCAGGACAGAACTCTCGCCACTGAGCCGGAGAAGCTCTGTCTCTGCAACTTTCGCTTCGTACCGGGTATCAATCAAACGGTTTTCAGCGGCCAAAAATGTTCGCTGCGCCTCTCTGAATTCAAGTGAGCTGATGGTTCCAAGCCGAAAACGCTCAAGAGCAATATCAAGAGTCTCTTCTGCATTTGAAAGATTGTCCTGTTCAAGATCCACAAGCTCGAGACTATTCTGGTAGGTTCTGAATATAGCGCGATACTGCGATTCTAAACGAAGCATGCTCTCCTGCAGCTCCAGACGACTGCTTTTCTGATTGATCTGCGCATTTTGTACGCGTCGATTGGTATTAAAGCCATCAAAAATATTAACCCGTGCCGTTAAACCTACTGAAAAACCTGTTGTTTCATTAAACCGGATAAATCCTCCGCCAGCTTCATTTCGGCTGTATCTGTACCCGGAAGAGATTAGAAGTTCCGGATAGCGTTCACTACGGATCTGCTGCACCTCAAGATCGGCTGCACTCTGCTGCATCCTGGCAATTTCAAGTTCAGCATTCTCGCTGATCAGCCGCTGGAAAAGAGTCTCTTCATCGAGATCTCTTCGAACGGGAATTTGATCTGCCACGCTAAATTCGCTCATTGGATCTCGGGAAAGAAGTTCATTCAGAGTAATTTTAGCTTCATTCAGAATATTTCGCTCTCTCAAAAGAAGGGCTCTGTCTGCATTCAGGTCAGATCTTGCCTGGAGAAGCTCCACTTCAGAGCCGGACCCGAGATCGAGTTTGGTCTCCTCTATTTCAATCCGTTCAAGTGATACGTCTACGGTATTTTCCAGAACACTTAATTGATTTTTGATCCGAACAATGTCATAATAGGAGAGCGTGATCATGCTGATGAGCTGCTCCATTTCGTAACGGAGCTCTTTATCACCGATATTCTCTAAAACTGCCAGCAGATCGTAGGTTCGAAACATTCTGAGACCGTCAAAAACAGTCCAGTTTAGGTTTAGAGATGCATTTGTATTCGTACTCCTGGCTCCTGTATTGGTTTGCCTGTCACCACTCGCTTCAAACTCGCTGTCTTCAACACTCTCCGATCGTGAGCCGGTAAGTTCTATTGAAGGGAGAAAACCTGCGTTGCCTAACGAACGGTTGTTGGAGGCAACTTCAAAACGATTTTCAAAAATCTGAATGTTGTAATTCTGTTCAAGGCCTATACCAACGGCCTCTTCAAGAGTGAGATCGTTCTGCCCGTGTGAAGTTCCTACAAAGAGCAGAAGAAGGATAGATGAAAGCAGAGATAGTTTTATCAAGATATTATACAGTTGCAGTTTGAATTTTTTCCGCCTCACTAGCACGTTTTTCAATCGCTTTTGTATCGCTTTTGTCTGTTGACATATACGAATACATAGCCGGAATTACATATAACGTAAAGATACTGCCGATCAGAAGGCCTCCAATTACCGCTATCCCCATCGATGAACGACTTTCAGAGCCGGCTCCCAATGCCATGGCAATGGGTAAAATTCCGAGAATTGTGGAGATCGACGTCATAAGAATAGGCCGAAAACGAACGGCGGAGGCATCCATAATTGATTCCATAATACTGAGCCCCTGCACCTGGCGCTGATTAGCAAACTCCACAATCAAAATTCCGTTTTTAGCGATAAGGCCGATCAACATAATTGCACCGATCTGACTGAATATATTCAGCGTTTGATCGAAATACCATATCGACAGCAAGGTACCAAACAGTGCAAGAGGTACCGTAAAGAGTATAATCAGCGGATCAATAAAGCTTTCAAACTGTGCTGCCAGAACAAGATAGATCAGAACGAGCGCAAGAATAAATATAAACATCAGGCTGGCCGCACTATCGGCAAAATCGCGTGACGGGCCGGCTAAATCGGTTACAATAGACTGAGGCAGCACCCGTGCAGCAATTGCATCCATTGCATCTATTCCGTCGCCAATCGTTTTGCCCTCCGCGAGCTGGGCCGATATGGTAGCTGAATTGAACCTATTAAACCGATAAAGTTGAGGCGGAGTGCTTTCGTCCGTGATCGTTACAAGATTATCGAGCTGAATTAGCTCATTATTCTGATTACGAACATAGATCGTCCGCAGATCAACCGGCTCATTTCTGCGTTCGCGCTCCATCTGGCCAATAACCCAATACTGTTTACTATCCATGATAAAGTAGGCAAATCGGGTACCCGACAGGGAAAGTTGAAGTGTTTGAGCGATATCACGAACAGAAACACCAAGTGACCGGGCACGGTCGCGCTCAATCTGCACCCGAAGTTCAGGCTGATTAAACTTCAGGTCGACATCGGCAAAAATAAAAGTGTCATCACTGTTCGCCTCTCGCAAAAATTCAGGGATAACCTCTTCAAGCTGTTGAAGTGTCTGAGCCTGAAGCACATATTGTACCGGCAGGCCTCCCCTCTGGTTACCGATCGACTGCGGCTGGGAGACAAATGTCTGTGCGCCGGTCAATTCACTCATCAGGCCGGAAAGCTGGTCGGCTATTTGTTGCTGACTACGGTCCCGATCCTCTGCATCTCCAATGTTCAGAAATGCAAAAGCGGAGTTAATAGAGCCGGCAGCGCCAAAACCGGGAGATGTAACTGTATTCATCGCAACTATCTCAGGTACATTATCCTGCACAGCTGCGATCATTTTGTCTACATACGTATCCATATACTCAAATGAGGCCCCTTCCGGTGCTGTGGCAAACATCCTGATCTGTCCCCGGTCCTCCCGCGGTGCAAGCTCTTCCGGTATATTTGCATAGAGAAGTGCAATAAAACCCCCTGTAAAACCAATTATTACAAAAGCCATCCATCGCACCTTCATAAACGACTCGAGAGATGTACGATACAAATTGTTGAGCCATTCGAAAAATGGCTCGGTCATTTTATAGAATCTGTTCTTTTCGGCACCTTTTGTAAGAATTTTGGTAGCCAGCATCGGGGTGAGGGTCAGTGCCACGAACGACGAAATCAAAACGGCACCCGCTATAACAACTCCAAACTCCCTGAACAGACGCCCCGTTTGTCCTCCCAAAAACATGATGGGCAGAAATACTGAGACCAGCGCAAGCGATGTGGCCACAACCGCAAAAAAGATCTCTTTCGATCCCAGGATTCCCGCCTCAATCGTGGGCAGCCCTCTCTCCATCTTCGCATAAATATTTTCCAGAACCACAATGGCATCGTCCACCACCAGCCCTATAGCCAGTACGATGGCGAGCATGGTCAGCACATTTATGCTAAAACCGGCAACGTACATCACAAAAAACGCTCCGATTAATGCGATAGGAATAACAATAACGGGTATGAGAGTAGAACGGGCGTCTCTTAAAAACAGAAAGATTACAAGCACTACAAGTCCTAAGGCGATAAACACCGTCTGCTGCACTTCGCCAATGGACTGCTGAATATATTCAGTGGTGTCAAAGCCGAGTGCTACGCCAACATCTTCGGGCAGATCGCGTTTGATACGCTCAACACGAACAAAAAACTCTTCGGCGATAGATAACTGGTTTGATCCCGGCTGTGGTATCGCCACCACCCCAACCATAGGCACGCCATTTCGTTTTAAGACCGTGCGCTCATTTTGCGCTCCAAGTTCAGCATACCCTATATCACGAAAGCGAATGGTTTGGCCATTTTGCTCACTGATGATCAGATCGTTAAACTCTTCTGCTGTAGTGAGCCTCCCCATGGTTCTTACGCTCAGTTCGGTAGACATTCCCTCAATACGCCCTGAAGGCAACTCTACATTTTCGCGGTCGAGAGCATTACGCACATCCAAAGGTGTGAGCTGATAGGCTGCAAGGCGGATAGGATCCATCCACATCCTCATCGAATATTGTTTTGATCCCCACACACGAATCTCACTCACGCCCGGAATGGTCTGAAGCTGCTCTTTGAAGATATTTTCGGCAATCGCGGTAAGATCGAGAAGATCGCGCCGGTCGCTTCTGATATTCAAAAACACAATGGGGGATGAATCGGCATCGGCTTTTGTAACCGTTGGCGGTTCGGCATCAGCCGGCAAATTTCGCTGTGCTCTGGACACTCTGTCCCGCACATCATTAGCTGCTGTTTCAAGCTCAATTTCAAGATCAAATTCCACCGTGATTGTGCTTTGGCCCTCACGGCTCACTGAGGTAAGCGTTCGAATGCCGGCCACTCCATTTACGGACTCTTCAAGCGGTTCTGTAATCTGCGATTCAATAACATCGGCATTGGCTCCAACATAGCTCGTTGAAACCGTTACAATAGGCGGATCCACTGAGGGATATTCCCTCACCCCGAGATAGAAAAAAGAGATGATACCAAACAGCACAATCACAATCGACATCACCGATGCCAATACCGGCCTCCGAATACTTAAAGAGGAAATTTTACTCATATTCAGTACCCGTGTCGAGTTGGCTGATGGTTACTTTTGTACCGGGATTTGCCTGCAACAGTCCTGTAGTCAGCACAGTATCACCGGGTGCAATTCCCTGCGTTATCTGAACTTTTTCGCTGGTTCTTATCCCGGTCTGAACCCGAACCTCCTGCACTTCTCCATTTCGTACCAGGAAAAGCTTTTGAGAATTTAGTTCAGGAATCAATGAGATAGTAGGCACCATAAGAGCATCTTCGATGGTGTCAAGAATGAGTGTAATACTCGCAAAAGCGCCTGGAAACAGAACTCTGTCTCTGTTATTACTTTGCGCACGAAGCTGAATGGTCCTGGTTTCCCTGCTTATGCGGGGTTCAATGGCAAATACATTGCCGCTAAACGTACTATCGACGCCCTGTACCGTAAAATCGATCTGATCGTCCGTAGAGACGCGCGCAATGTAGCGCTCAGGTATCGAAAAATCGATTTTAACCGGATCGATAGATTGCAAAGACGCAATGCGTGAGTTGGGACTGATGTAGCTTCCTTCACTCACATACTTAAGACCAATAGAACCTGAAAAAGGCGCGCGTATTTCAGTTTGAGCTATACGTGCATTAATCAGGTTCAGCTCTGCTCGTATTATGTTCAACTCATTTAGAGTCGCATCGTAGTCGTCCTGGCTGATTCCACCACGTTCAAGTAACCTCTTCTGACGCTCCTCCCTCTGTTCGGCCAAATTGAGCCTGAACGATGCACGCTGTTTTTCTGCCTGCAGTTCACTGTCGTTAATTTTGAGAAGCAGTTCGCCCCGCTCTACCTCCGAACCCTCCCTGAAATAAATACTGGTAACGATTCCGGACGCCTCAGCACTTAGTTCGACTTCTTCATCGGCAATGATAGTACCGCTTGTGAAAATCCTGTCCTGAAGAGATTCATACCCTACCTGAACGGCTTCTACACTAAGGTTACGCTCGCGATTCTGTTGGCCAGAATTTTCATCTGATGGAGAACTAAACATCGGTTTTACCTTAGGGTAGGCCAACAACCCAAACACTATTGCTATAACGATGAAAGTAATTGCTTTTTTCAAAAAAACAGTCGATTGATTTTTATTTTTACTTATGCTCGGTAGTAACGGCTAAGTTAAAAAGAAAGTTCTTTCTGACTATACACGCAGTTGTAAAACTATGTTGATCTTATGATTGCGCAGGGGTGCATCTGATGCGGTTAACTATGAGTTATTTAAAAATTTGACAGATGGGAAAGTCTATCTCAGCTTGTTTACTACAGACCACTATCTTTATAACCAGTAGCGTCCTAAACATTTGAATGTATCAGAAAAAAATGGGGTGTCAATTGTATTGGGATTTTCGTTCTCGCTGAATCGCGCAGAATAATACAAAAGTTGATCAGCACCCACGATTTGAAGCACAGTATAATTCTGCAAGATAACATAGTCATGTGTCAACGGTGAGCTATACTAAGAGTCATCGGATGAGTCATCCATGAATCATATATTGATCCAGCATGACTAGATTTTGCAAAAAACTCACACGAAAGCTTTCGGGGCTATCCGACATTTTATCGATGACACTGCAATAGG
>CAZXYQ010000074.1:0-13937 GCA_964644975.1 uncultured Rhodohalobacter sp. | reverse complement strand
GTTAACCCTTACAACGTAATTTGTGTTTATACTACCTTTCACGGCGTAGCCCTCTCAAGACTTACATAACAACCGCTCTTATCTTTCTGTACTTATTCAATGAAATTATACCTGCATATTCTTCAACAACGTTAAACATCAAACCATCAATAAAAAGCGGGGTGAGCCATGGTTCATGTCAAAATTCTATTGGATCTGCCAACCGATACAGTTGAAACGATCCGACTCAAGGAACAGTGGGAAAATGAAGGGGGTGCTGCTTTAAAAAGCACCAGCAATAAATGGATTACCGAAAGCCAGCTCCCTTTCTCTCCAGGGGATCACTTCAAAGTAGCCGGCGGACATATTGAACAGATCGGCAATCAAACTTACTATATAGTGGAACTTGAACCATTGGAAGCCGGGATTCATCAAATTACATAACCCGTACAAATTACGACAGTGCAGACGTGAATTCGTTCTGGTTTGAGCTTATCTCAAAAGCAGTATGTCTAAACTTTGAACTGAGGTTTTCCAGGCGATCCAATGTGTGATGAGAAATACGGGTTAATCGAGATTTGTTTCTAAGGCTGTTCAACAGAAATCAGAAAAGTACTACAGTATGTTATCTATATGACCTACAAATTATTGTTTAGCATCAGTTTATCTTTAATAAAAATAAGTCACAGTCTGAGATTAAATAGATTCAGGGCACAGTTATAAGTTTTACTACGGTAGAACTTTTAATGGATCAGAAATAACAGCCGCTGATTCTCTTTAGCTATCTTATATATAAGAGGCTTAAGAATGTGCCCCGGTTTTAATTTTTATTACTGAATCTAATGTAGGAGCCTTTGCTAGAAATAAAAGCTTCACTATTGATATTGAATCAAATCTTTGAGTAAAGAAACCAAAGCTTCTACCCAATTAAGAGAGAAAATGGCCCAATCATGATTTTTTAATATTTGATTGGGCCGTTTTTTATATATCAACCGATATTCTATTCTCAATCTTCGATCTGCTGAAAATTTTACATGCACTATTTATGTACACTGTAAAATTTATTTCGCAGCAATAGTGTCCTAAACATCAGAAAAATTTGCTCAAATCCAATTCTCATGGCCATAACAGAGAATTGGATACTATGTTAAGATTCAATCCCTATCTCAACTTCCGCAAAATCTTCCTCAAAACCCTCTAAATAACGCTTTGTAGTGCTACATCCATTATTTTAATAACTGGAACTGCTTCTTGTTCTGCCTTCCATAGCAGTCCGCCTTCGGTGGTCATCTTCGATCTCTTTGGATACTCATCAGCAATTCTATCAAATAACTCAGTTAATGATAGTCCCGCTACGGCACGCCATATCCGTAGCCCAAGGTCACTGCGCAGCGGTGGCCCTGGGTTAAGTGAAGTATGAATTATGGGAGCGCCGTAGTTAGTGCGATATATCCGTACCCCTGCAAGACGGCCCACCCATCTTTACCCATAATTTATTTTATTGAATTCAAGAGCTCAATCAAGAGCCACTACCCTTTAAAGAGGAATATGTTCAGTTCCTGAAGAACTTTAAAATTGAATACGACTCAGACTATCTGTTCGAATTTTTATGACTGAGGTTGAATTCATAATTCGAATAATGCCACACCTGCGGCGCTTCTTTAAAGTTCGATCTCCTTGCACCCCACAGATTCACATTGTGAACCTGTGGGGCTACGGATATGCCGCCCCGAAACGGGGCTGATTTATACCTTTGAGGATCTACAGGAAAGTTTGTGGGTACTCATAGATTTTTAAGAGTCTGGATTTCCTACGTAACTCGGTTCGCTGAACCGAAAAGACCAGAAGTTGTAACAAGTGCACACTTTTTTGACACGTCATCGCGGACCCTGATCCGCGATCTCCCGTTTTCGCAAAAAACAACTGTTTGTCACTGGCGAAGTTTAAAGTTTCGAACCAGAATGGGAGGTGCCGCATCAGGGTGCGGCATGACCGGTAGTCTTAATAAACCGTACAAGAATTTTTCACCCACAAACTTTCCTGTAGATCCACCTTTGAAAAGGTGAACGCCATTCATTTAATCGAATAATCTGAACCTTAAACTGACTGCTGAAAGATTTGTAGCCAAACCATCGCCATTTTGCGGAACTTGATCTATGTTATCTTGCAGAATTTACTGTGTCTTCAAATCGTGGGTGCAGATCAACTTTTGTATTATTCTGCGCGCCTTGCTGGTTCATATATCCTATCGTACTGGTGTTGCTATGAAGGTCAATACCTATGGATACTGTTTGTGTATCTTTCATAAGAGGTCTCCTATGGATTTGGTTTAAGTGTGAAGAACTTAAATGCACCAAATTAAGGGCGGCCTCTTTTTTATAATACCTCAGCGGTATACTCTGCGCAAATCAGCGAGAACGAAAATCCCAATACAATTGACACCCCATTTTTATCTGATAAATTCAAATGTTTAGGACGCTACTGATTTCGCAGCTGTGATTTTTTTGCAGGTAAAAGAGATCAAAACTTAACACTTGAATCCCGCTGCATGCCAGGGGAATTTCACCCCTGTCTAAAATAGAATTTATTTTGACCAGACAGAAAATCAAAACCCGGCCAGTTTCTCATCAGCCGGATTTTTTATGTTCAGTTTCATCTCTTTTGTTCTCAATTTCACCACTCTCCGATTTATTTCGTCTCTTTTTTCATTCAAAATACGACTCTCTCATTGATCTCTGTAGTTGTGTTATTTTAATAGCGTAACGCTCCTTGTTTGCTGGAGTCCGGGAGCAACCATTCTAATCATATACACGCCACTCGACAAACCCGATCCATCAAAACGCACTGTATGCTCTCCGGCTGGCTTATATTCATTTACCAGTGTGGATACATTTCGGCCGAGCATATCATACACCTGTATGGTTACGT
This sequence comes from uncultured Rhodohalobacter sp., assembly GCA_964644975.1. Taxonomy (GTDB): domain Bacteria; phylum Bacteroidota; class Rhodothermia; order Balneolales; family Balneolaceae; genus SW132. The sequence goes on along the minus strand of CAZXYQ010000074.1, from coordinate 11,030 downwards.
TTGATGCCGTAGTCAGCTGGAAAGGAATTACTGTTGACGGGTTAAAGGGGTTGGGATAAGCAGCATCCAGACGAAATGATAACGGACTGGATAATGGTTCAGCCGATGTTGGTACTCCCTCCCAAGTAAGCAGTGAACGTCCAGTAGGTATATTCTCATCCATCAGTTTCTTGAAAAAGAACACATAATTTTCTCCATATTCTAATATGGAGCTTAAAAGATTATTCTCGTCGTAGATGTAATCTTCCATGTATATAAGTGAAAGGTTAAGACTACCCTCCTGCTTTTCAAATGACATGTCAAAACTGTAGATACTGAAATTTACAATTTTACCATCACCCGCATAGCCAATAAGATACTCAATGGATGAAAACCAAATCTCATCTTCATAATCATAAATTTCATATGAAATTGAATTGGCCGTAACCGCATCGTTTTTCAGATTTGTTGACGCTTCAGTTACCTGTCTTAAATCTGGAATCCACTCCTCTTCAAAATCATCCCACTCAAATGATATGTAATCCGGCAGCAGTTCCGCAACTATAAACGACCTGCCATCTTCCACAAAGTCAAAATATTGAGTTATTCTGTTGTAGAATTCAATGAAAGTAAAATCTGGGTAGATCACTTGTACAAAATCTTCCCACCCTTCGGTAAAATGGTCATACATCTGCATCGTTTCGATAAGATTGCCATCTGACTCTTCAAACAGGGTGCGATCATATAACACCCATTCTTCATCCTCCCACTCCTCTGTGATTATTTCAGATAGCATTCCACTCTCGACTACTACTGTGGTTCTGCTTTCGTTCAACCAATCCCCATCAAATGAATCCCAAATTTCTGACAATATTACATTCAGTACCGGCTGACCGGCAAATTGCTGGTAGGTGAAGGTTTCACGATACTGATTTACAAATTCACCTTGCACCTTATATTGAGACAAAAGATTTGTCAACAAGTCGTTTTCATAGGTGTAAAACTCTTTGTAGTTGTCTACCCATTCCGATTGTTCATAGTTTGACTCTAACGTTTGAACCCTTTTCGCAGAATCATAGGTATATTCAGTCTTAAAAAAAGGCGCCCAATCCTCCCCCCTCCACAACTGTCGTTCAATTTGATTCAGCTGAAAGTTCTGACTGGTTGATTTATGCGCGGTTTGAGCAATTCTGCTCTTTTCAAGAAGTTTCCACGTTTTTTCTAGTGGATGCGTTGGTAAAAGCTGGTTTTCAGATTGGCCGGGGTTCTGTGTGAAAGCTGATGAAATCATCACTGAGAAAAGCAACATAATCGTAAGTAATTGTGCTTTCATAATCGTTTCCTATAGAATTAAATTATTTATGATGTGAGGCAACTCTCATATAAATCACCCTGAAATTCTGGTATTTATTCAAAAGGCGAAAGTATACTATAGAATCATTTTACATAGATTTTAAATCATAAGAAATAGAGGCTTAAACAATTTTTATTGAAAATATTTATCATAATCTGCTTTATAGTCGAAAAGCTGAAAGGTATTCCCGCATCGCTACATTATCTATGAGTAGTCATAAAATCATCTCTCTCAAAAAATCAGGTAAAAAAAAAGCCACCCAATAAATTGAGTGGCTTTTTATCAGTTATTTATCGAATTCAAAATTAGCAGCTTTATATTGATCTGGTGTCAGTAGTAGTGTTACCATTTTCGTCTGTAACGGTAATACGTACTGAATCAGCACTACCTCTTGTTCTAAGTTCTGTTTCACCAGAGGCGCTGCTGCCGCTTACGTTTGTGGTAACAGAATCAACTACAGACGTTCCATCAAGCATCTCTACGACGACGGTATCGAGATCGCCATCTTCATCAGAAACCGTCCAGTCAGCCGTTGCTCTTAACCATGGACCGGTTGAACGGCCACTCGCTGTAAAGTTTTCAATAACGGGACTGTTATCACCAACTTCTCCGTCGTCTCCTCCATCATCCGATGAATCACTTACCGATACATTTTGAGAATCACTGTCGGTAGCGCCTCCGTCGTCAGTCACTGTAAGCGTAACCGTGTATGTGCCGTCAGCTCCAAACATATGGCTTACAAATTCACCTGATCCGCTGCTGCCGTCACCAAAGTCCCAGTCGTAACTGGTAATGGTTCCGTCACTATCAGAAGAACCCGATGCATCAAAATCGCAATTCAGATCCTCACAAGCGAATGTAAACGAAGCCATAGGTGGCTCATTGGGTATATCGGCATCGTCGCCATCATCTCCACCAGAGCCGTCATCACTTCCGCCCAGCAGGCTGTATACCATGTGGTTATTATCTGTGCGGGAGTTTGTGACGATATCTTTTGTACTAAACTCAGTGACAGCATCGTATACATCCTGGCTGCTTGCGTTTGGATTATTTTGCAGGTAAAGTGCTGCTACTCCGGCAACATGCGGCGCGGCCATGCTTGTACCGCTGATCGTGTTGGTGGCTGTATCACTTGTATACCATGCGGCAGTAATGCCGGCACCCGGTGCAAACATGTTTACGCAGCTACCATAATTCGACCAGCTTGTTTTGCTGTCATTACTGCTTGTTGCTCCTATCGTATACGCCCGGTCTGCACCAGCTGGTGAAGCTCCGCAAGCATCCTGTTCGCGGCCTCTCCTATCTCCATTACCGGCGGCTACAATAACCGGAATACCTGCGTCGAACATTCGCTCAACAGCATCATCAACAGTTTCGCTGCTGCCACCGCCAAGCGACATATTAGCCACTGATGGACCCGATGCGTTCTCTGCTACCCAGTCCATTCCGGCAATAACACCGCTAAACGTTCCCGATCCGTTACAATCAAGTACACGGACAGCTACCAGGTTTACATCCTTGGCTACACCGTAAACTGCTCCGCCAACAGTACCTGCAACGTGGGTGCCGTGACCATTACAATCATTTCCATTTTGACCGTCTGAAAATGCATCAAAGAAAAAATCTGTATAAACTCTTCCCTGAAATTCTTCGTGGGTATAGAGAATCCCGGTATCAAGTATATATGTATCTACACCAGTGCCCACATCCGTATAAACATAGTTGCCGTCAAGCGGCAGCTCACGCTGATCAATCCTGTCGAGTCCCCAGGTTGCATTCTCCTGGATGGTTCCTGATGTTGTTACGACGCCATCTCTTTCAACCCGCACAACCCGGTTGTCTCTCATAAGCCCATTCCGAGCCGCATCGGAAATCTCACCCGCAAATCCGTTAATTACGGTTCTGTAAACGTAATCGGGCGTAACATCGAATTCACTTGCAACCGCTGATGGATTGCTTCGGGGTTCCAGTGTAACAATAAAGCGTCCGGGTATAGTTGAGTGACTCTCATTGCCGGTAATCGCACTTACATCGGTTGCTGAATCATGATTTTCATCAGGATTCATCATTTGTGAACTTTGATCACAAGAAATCATAAATATTAACAGAAGGGGTACTAGTAGATGCTTTCTCATCAAGTGTATGGTTTGATTAATGTTTATTTGTTGTGATGACATATATGGATTCAAAATATCTTTTAAATCCGATCGATTTTTCTCACCACTCAAATGAAACTTTTAATCCAATAAAGTCAAGTAGGCCTTGAACTTCACTCTGAAAGCCAAAATTTATTTCAAAATCCGCATTTGTTTATTTTTGTAAATAATTGGCGCACATAAAGATTAAGATTCTCTAATATTTATTTTAATAGGTGGCAAACAGACACCTATTTTTCGTTGAACCCACATTTAATTCAAAGACACTTTTACAAATTTGAGAGTATTCCGGGTTATATAGAAAATCGATGCGTGGTCAATTTGGCACTCTTTTTGGCCAGTATTCTATTTTTTTGAGTAGCACGAATTATGTGGTTTCGACATAATCAATGCATGAGACTTTCCTCTTTTTGTCTTCGCCTGTGGGGTGGATTTCTTCCCCAAAAAAAGGAACAGGCTTCAAGATGCATATCATATCAAAAGCAGAATGGAAAAAAAACCGGGATCAGGAAATCACTCCAGCCGATATTACAATGGGCTGTTCTGCAACCCAGCTCCGGAAGCAGATAGAGCATCACCATTTCAAAAACTACATTTTAAATATTTGCAGCCACAGCCGATAAGTAAACGTAGCGTGCCTATAACATTGGTTGAAAAGTATTGTATTCACCTGGAAAAATGGTAACAATATTTACGTTTGAAAGACGACCATTTCGTATTGAATATCTGTTTAATCAAGTCATTTGGATCTATTCTAAACAAAATGTTGGTTTTGGAGTATAAAGTGAGAAGATCGTCCATTATCACACAACAGACAGAGATATAGAATAAATGTTACGCTCAATTTTCACATCAATCTTACTATCAATCTCGCTGTTACAGCTCAGTCAGGCACAGCAAGCTGATTCCACTGCAATAGCCGATTCTACAAATCAGTACGTCATTGAGCAGGTAATATTTAGTGACAACGCGGCTGATGCCGAATTTCCTGAATTGAAAAATCAAAACGGAGAGGTTATTCAGGTTGATACCTTAACCATTGGCAATCAGCGCTTTTTTGATGAGAGGCCCACTATGGCCCGTTTAAATCAGAACTACCCTAATCCATTTAACCCGGCCACAACCATATCGTACAGGCTTCCTCAAAACAGCACCGTAAAAATTGAGGTGTTCGATCAGCTTGGCCGCAGTATCGATGTACTATTGAATGAGCCCCGTACAGCCGGCGATCATATGCTGACCTATAACGCCTCGCACCTGCCGAGTGGTGTCTACATATACAGAATGGAAATTGTAGAATATGAATCGAGAAACAGACAAATGTTCACCCGAAAGTTTACTTTGTTGAAATAGGGTTTCAGTTTCCTAAGAGTCTGATCCCTTGATATACTGATTTAGTATATTGTTTCAATAAAAAAATCCCTGCTTTACTACAAAACAGGGATTTTCATCAGGTTCAATCCTGAGATTCAGAGCACTTCTTCAACGGGTGTGTAGTCCATTTCAAAAGCTTCCGCTACATCTTTATAGACAATCTCGCCATTTGCGATATTCAGCCCTTTAAGAAGCTCATCATTTTCCTTAAGAGCGGTTCTCCACCCTTTATTTGCCAGCTGAACAGCGTATGGAAGCGTTACATTGGTCAGCCCCATAGTGGATGTATTTGGCACAGCGCCGGGCATATTGGCCACACAATAGTGAATGATGTCGTCAACCACATATGTCGGCTTATCATGAGTGGTTGGCTCAGAGGTCTCGAAGCAGCCACCCTGATCAATAGCCACATCAACAAGTACGCTTCCCGGTTTCAGCAGCGAGAGCATCTCGCGAGTAACAAGATGTGGGGCTTTGGCACCCGGCTTCAGCACACCGCCTATCACGAGATCTGTTTGAGGCAAGAGATGACGAATATTGGCTTCATTAGAAAACATCGTTGATACATTTTTTGGCATCACATCGTCGAGATAGCGCAGGCGAGGAATATTGATGTCCAGAATAGTCGTATTCGCTCCCATTCCAGCAGCTATTTTTGCTGCATTTACTCCAACAATTCCGCCACCAAGTATAATCACGTTTGCGGGTGGCACACCGGGAATCCCGCCCATTAAAACGCCGCGTCCGCCCATAGGCTTTTCAAGATATTTCGCTCCCTCCTGTGCCGACATCCTCCCGGCAACTTCACTCATTGGAATCAACAGAGGCAGAGATCGATCAGCTTTTTCAACCGTCTCGTACGCAATGGCAATACAACCCGATTTTGCAACCGCTTCTGTCAGCTCACGGCTTGCTGCAAAATGGAGATATGTGAACAAAATTTGCCCTTTACGCATGCGCGGATATTCCGGCTCAATGGGCTCTTTTACCTTCATAATCATTTCAGCCTGTTTCCAGACTTCATTTACATCGTCCACAATTTTTGCACCAGCATCGGCATAAGCAGAATCCGGAAACCCACTTCCGGCTCCCGCTCCTTTTTCAATGAGAAGCTCATGCCCTTTCTTCTTGAGCTGAAGCACTCCGCCTGGCAGCAGTGCCACACGATTTTCATGAGTCTTAATTTCTTTGGGGACTCCAATTATCATAACGCTTAACTTAAAGTGTTTATACCTGTTTTATTTGAAGGCCTGAAGTTAGAAATTTTTGCACTATTAAGCAGACTCTGATTTCATGAATTTCAATTGGGAAAATTATTCAGGCACAATATTAAAAGCGCTTTTTCTTTCCTTTAACATTTATTCCGAAATCAAACCTGCAGATTATAATAAGACGATCTGCGCTAAAACTACACAAATCGAATAGGTAAGCTACTCTGAATTATTCATAGAGTTCAGTTTCAGAACACCCTTTTTTGTGAGTGAAATATGTCCAAATAGAAGAGGTCCGCCAATTGACTCAATTTTAATAAAGCCAAGGCTGACAAGGTATTCAAAAGTCTGTCTGATTTCTGTTCTATCGAGTTTAAGTCCCTCTGCAACTTTACTCACCACAATTTTTTTGTCAGGGCGATTTCCTGATTGTTTTCCGGCCGCAAGTAATATATTTTCACAGCGCCTATTAAAATTATTTCCAATCAGCATATCAGATTCAATGTTTAGCACAATGTTCAAAATCTATTGAACCAAATTGTTATCTATCTGTTAATGTAATGTTAAGGATGGCTGCAAATCTGGACTGACTGCCAGATTGAATGGCAAAGCATGTTGGAAAATGATGTGCAGAAAGCTACTTTTCATTCCTATGAGTTCAGACTAATCGTACCGGTACAGAACATTCACCTATATGATTTCAAAAGAAATATTATCGAAAATCAAAAAGCTTGAAATTCAAACCAAAGGATTGGTTAACAATCTGTTTGGTGGTGAATACCAGTCCGCTTTTAAAGGCCGCGGGATGGAATTCTCAGAAGTAAGAGCCTACTCGTTTGGTGACGATATACGGCTGATAGACTGGAACGTTACTGCTCGAAATGATGAGCCGTACATTAAAGTTTTTGAAGAGGAACGCGAGCAGACAATGATGCTGTGCGTTGATATATCACCAAGTGGTTTTTTTGGAAGCCATTCACAAACAAAAATGGAGCTTGCCATAGAGGTTTGTGCCGTCATTGCCTTCAGCGCCATTAAAAACGGCGATAAGGTTGGTATGGTTCTGTTCAGCGACAAAATTGAAAAAGTTATTCCTCCTAAAAAAGGAAGGACTCACGTATTGAGACTTATCCGCGAGCTTTATGTTACAAAGCCAACGGGCAGCAGAACAAATATTGGCGATGCACTTTCGTATATAAACAGGCTGTTAAACAGAAGAACCATTATTGTTCTGGCTTCTGACTTTCAGGATGAAGCGTTCCAAAAACAGCACCGCATCACAAATCGAAAGCACGATCTTGTTAACCTGGTGATCAAAGATCAGTTTGAGGACGAACTGCCCGACGTGGGGCTTGTTACTTTGCAGGATGCGGAAACAGGGGCACAGCAAATGGTGGACACATCAAACAAAAAGGTAAGGAAGTTTTACAAAGTACAGCGTGCTAAACAGGAGTTTGCACTTATGGAATACTTCAGAAAAAACAAGATGGATTCCGTCAATCTTACAACAAACGTATCGTATGTGAAGCCGTTGATACGGTTTTTTCAGCGAAGAACACAACGCAGGTGATAACTTGACGTCCCCCGGAAATACAGTACTACGCTGGAAATAACTGGTTTTTGGTTTTTTTTAAGCAGTGATGTAGTGGCAAAGAAACAATTTCAAACTCTTACCAGCTCCTTTAACTACTATCCTTTCCATACGCATTCTGTTGATAAATACGTTGCATAGGGGTATTTAATCAACTCTCAGTGGTTTAAAAACGGAAGAGTATAGAGAGAACACTTTAGGTGCAATATATCCGTAGCTCAACTTTCCTTTGAAAAAATACCTGTTTTAGTATTACAAATGAATTCAGAGTTCAAAAGTACGCCGTGCCTGCAACACTTCTAAAAGAAAAGATCTACTTGCTACCCTACATAATCGCTGTCTGATCCTATAGTACCAGGGACATGCCGCTCCGGAGCAGGGCTGGGTAGAATACCAAAAAAGATTTTTTAACTCTCGTCCTGGGAGTCTTGACTTTCGTCGCCCTCATTGTCAGCAACTTTCTCCATCAGCGATAGCTCATCAAGTAGTCCGCTGTAAAGATTAACCGTTCTCTGAAGACCCGGCATAAACTCTTCTTCAAGTGATTCTGAAGCGGGAAGATCTACGTTTCGTGAATTTACCGGTCGTTCGTTTACATACAGGCGATAACAAAGATGTGGACCGGTTGCCAGGCCCGTTTGTCCAACATAACCTATAACCTGACCCTGCTCAACCCTGACGCCCTTACGGATACCGCTTGCAAATCCATTTAAGTGAAGATATGCTGTACGATAGGTATTGTTGTGACGAATTTGAACAATGTTGCCATTCCCGCCCCTGCGCTGCGCTTCGGTTACGATTCCATCGCCAACCGCAAGTACGGGTGTTCCTGTTGGTGCAGCATAGTCAGTGCCGTGATGAGGCCGATTTTCTCTCAAAATCGGGTGAAAGCGATTGCGCGTAAACCCGGAACTTACGCGCTGATTATATCGAAATGGAGCCATTAAAAGAGCTTTTTCAAGGCTGTTACCATTTTCATCAAAATATCCGCGGCGTTCTTCATTTTCAAAATGATAAGCGCTGTAAACGGATCCACGGTGCTGAAATTCAGCTGCTTTGATATCACCAATGCCGATAAATTGATCTCCTGCATATCTCTCTTCGTAGATTACCTTGAAGTGATCGCCTTCCCTGAGCAGAAAAAAATCGATCTGCCAGGCAAATACATTCGCCAGTTCCGATCCCAGGTAGGGTGATATTCCCTGGCCTGCAATGGTTTCGTACAGTGAATTTCTGATTACACCCGATGCCTCTTTTAAAACAAAACGGACCGGTACTTCACCGGGCTCCACGCTATAATCATTTTCCCAGCCCACAGTAACGAAGCGTGTGGCGGTCGGCTGCCATACGAATCCCACGGCTTCATCATTTTTATAATAAATGCGATATGTTTGTCCGGGAACAATCCGATTTAAATTAGCTACGCCTTCTGAAGTGAGCTGTATTTGATAGATTTGTTGTGGAGTCAGATTATGACGTCTTAATATAATGTAGAGACTTTCATTTCTCTGAACCTTGTACTCATCAAAATCGTACGCATCAATCTCAAATCCGTACTTATCCTTAGGCGGAACCGGCTCTATCTCATTCACTGTTTCGAGTGAAATTTTAAAATCACTGTCGTTTGCAACCTCTGCTGAGCTGCCCGATTTGCTGACTATAAATTGAATAGCCACTAGTACGATAAGTAGAGAAAGAGCTAAAAATAGCGTTTTGCGAGTTTGTGTAAGCATTCCCTAAAGCAGTGTTTTTAAAAACATATTATTTCTTGACTGAAAATATGACATTATGAATGATAATCATAACTGCAATTGTCTGTAAAATTGAATCAATAAATTGACTTTAGCGTCGTTTCATTCCATTCAGACAGTATATGAATCAGAAAATTAAAGTTGATAAACAAATCTTGCCGGCTAATTGAATCAAGAATTAATTTCTGCTTACCTTGCCACTGCAATTAGAAATGTAACGGATTAAACAAATTCTTACGCAAGCACTTCACTTGCTCCCCGTCCGGCAATCATCTGCTTATGCCATCACCACAACTGCATACGGTATTTATGACTACAATTTTTCAACGTGCTTGGAAACCGGTATTCATTCTTCTGAGTACTGCTATTTTACTCTTCACATACTCTGCACAAGCGCAGCAGATCCACACATTTGTAGAGACCGACAGCCTGCAGGTGGGCGATCAGTTTACGCTTTCGATTGTTCTGGAGGGTAATTATGTGCTTCAAAACTATCCCGATGCGGGTGCATTTCAGGAAGAACTTGAGATGCAAAACCGCCAGCGCTTTCAGGTAGCCGCCAACCGAGACAGTATTGTCTACACGTTGCAATTCTTCAGCCTCGAAGATATAACAATCGATCGGCTCAGTTTTGAACTTCAGGATACAACCCTACAATCGAGCAGGGTTCCTCTTTTTTTTAAGACAACACTTACCGAAGATGATTCAGAGCTAAGACCGTTTAAACCGATCTTTGATTTTACGCGAACGTTCTGGCCTTGGATCTTAATACTGCTGCTGGCTGCTATTTTAGGATACTTCATTTACAAAAAATTAAAAGAGAGGGCTCAAAAAGACATCTTCGTACCTGCTCCATTCAGTGTGCAGCCTTTTGTTGACCCGCTGCAGGAGTTGGAAAAATCTGTGCAGGCAATTGCGTCGGAATCGCCTCCAGTAAATGAGAAAGAGTTCGAGCAGTTTTATATCCGCCTTGGAGACGCCATTCGTCTTTACCTGAAACGGGTTTATGAGTTTCCGGCACTCGAAATGACGTCCGGTGAAATTGTACGCAAGCTCCAGGAGCTCCGGGCATCTTCAGATCTGATCAAAAAAGTAAAGAAAGTACTTTATGATGCTGATATGGTGAAATTTGCAAAATTCAACCCCGCATCAGACCAAGTATCTGATGCCATAAAAACGGGCAAAGATTTTGTTGAAACTGCCCGGACGATCGACTCCGAACGGATCGGGTATCTCGAGCATCTTCATAGAGAAGAGCAGAAAGAACGTGAGGAAAAACATGAATTGCAGGAACAGAAACGAAAACAGGAATTTGAACAATGAGCTGGGCTAATCCTGAATATTTTTGGCTGTTAATTGCTGTTCCCTTCTACCTGGGATATATCATCTGGAGACATCTTTTTAAAAAACGTGCCTCTATCACATTCTCGTCAACCGCCATTTTTAATGATATGCCCGGTAATTACAGGGCAAAAATGGTTTGGCTCACACCGCTTCTTTATGTGGGCGCATTTTCACTTTTCGTAGTGGCTCTTGCACGACCGCAACTACAGAATACAACGGTTGAACAGAGCGTGGAAGGGATTGATATCATGCTGAGCATAGATATCTCAA
>CAZXYQ010000073.1:0-14061 GCA_964644975.1 uncultured Rhodohalobacter sp. | reverse complement strand
CATAGAGTCGCAAAAAGATAACAATCTTGACCCCGTTAATCTATATTCGGCCAGAACCAACAGCAGTTACTTTTTATTCAAAATCGATGTTCAGCCTGTATCGTGCAATTCTGTTGTTTCCTGTATCTGCCACATATATAATTCTTTGAAAGTGAGCAACTCCACTTGGACTGTTGAATTCGCGTGGGCCGTTTCCTGTACCTCCAAATGATACGTTCACAGCTTTCTCAAAATCAGATCCGGGCGGCGGATTAATTCCCTCAATTCCATTCGACTGAAACTGGTACAGGCTGTCCGTTTCCGCATCTACAACAAAAATATGGGATCGTGCATCGGCTGAGTAGGCAATTCCTGATGGGTTTTTAAATTTATCGGGATCATACAAAAAGGAGTCTGCCCTCGAAGTGTCTCTTACCTGTAGCGAAGGATTTTGCCGGAATTCAAGTCCATCCGGTGTCTGAATCGCATCAATCCAGAGTGTTCTGTAAGATATATTTCTATCGGGATTTCCCTGTGTAATCAAGAATGATCGATTGGCAGTCATATTATCTCTTTGTGGCGGGCCCACAAATGTTGAAATATCGCTGACGTCAATAGCGCTGGAAAAGTTTGCCGGCTCTTGTGGCCTGAGGCTTACCCGGCTTACATTCCTCATTCTGCCCGTGCGTACTCCTCCCTCTAATTCATGGTCAAAAACAAGTACGCTGTTATCCGGTACCGGTGTGGTTGTGCTGTTTGCAGGGCCACGGCGTGTTATATAAATCGTATTGTCAGCTAACACGCCCACTCCTGTTATTTCAACCAATTCATCATTGGTTGTGATATTTCGGTTCAAACGAAATCTCTCTAGCGTGGTATTAGAACGGCTGTTGTCGAATCTTCTGAAAGGGTGTTTTAAAACATCCACTACTTCCACCTCACCTGCTCCATTCAGATTTTGAATTTTATATACGGCCGGAAGATCCCAGGTGATAGCGGGATCAATTGCGGTAATCACCGTATCATAGCGAGCAGCAACATACACATTTAATAGCCTGTCTTGTGTTACGGATACGGCTCCACGGAGGGGATATGTATCGTACAATCGGCCTGCGCGGTCGAGCACATGAACACCTCGAGCATCCGTTACATATACCAGTTCATCAAACCCAACATATACGTCTGTAGGACTGTCAAATCCTTCCCAAAAAGGCACAAGTGCGGCATAGCCCAGCTCTTCAACAATCACATTAGGATCCTGCTTACCCTGTTCAAAAATATCATCTGTAATACTGTCGCCTTTGGAACCCAGAAAATCACTGCATCCTGCGAAAATGAGAATTATCGAAATCGTTACTGCTGTGTAAAGTTTATATTTCTTGATCATACTTCAGTCTATAAATTAAATTTCAAGGCAAACCGGTGCATGTTACCCAGCCTTTCCCGGTTATTGAAACTGTAGTCAAGGTCGAGACTGTAATTCATTAATGGGAGTTTAAAACCCACCCCTGCACTTGGATACAGTGCTTCATCCACGCCAAATTCATACCCGGCACGAAAGAAAAACCTGTCGATAAAACCAAGTTCGGAACCAATGCTAAATCTCTCAGCGTTATCTGCAGGGTTCGTGACCTGAGCCGTTAAAAGCAGATCAAAATTATCATTTTTATAAGCATCAAAAGCTGCTCCAATCATAAACATTGTAGGCGGAGAAATATCGGCAAAATTTGATTCTGTAACCGGACCATCCAACGTTGTGCGGGTTGTTTCACCTGTTGGTGCTGCATCCATTCCGAAATTATTGAGTCCTATCGCAAAACGGAGTCCCGTGTCGCCAACTCTGTAGTAAAAACCCACATCAAAAACGACTGTCTGAGATTGGATCTCTTCGATTCTTTCATCCAGATACTTAACAGTCAATCCATAGTTAAACAGATGAGTAAGTTGTTGTGAAAATGTGAGTCCGGCCGCCATATGGATTGTTCGGAAAGTTCTGCCTGTACCGAACGGATTAAATTCTGTTGTTTCCTGCATTGCCCCGGAATCAAGATACATAAGCGAAGCGCCCAAAGCCACGGAGTTAAGACGGTGGATATAGCCCGCATAGTTCATTGAAATATCAGCAAAATACTGTGTGTGACCGAAATATAGCTGGTGGTTCATCACACGGGATGTCAAAGCCGGATTCAGGTAAAGCGATGAGCCGTCTTCTGCATCGGCAACATTAGAGTTCCCCATAGAAGAGGAGCGAGCATCTACATTTATTTTTAAAAATTGAAATCCTGACGTGCCTGAACGGGAATCTCCGAGAGACGGAATGATACTCTGTGCATTCAGAAAATCCGTGCCGGCAAATATCAGCAGAACAAGCATTGAAACGGCTGCTTTTTTTAACATTCTTAACTGCAGTGAATTATACATCATCTGTTAAATCAAAAGTTTAGTGACAGGCCGAACATAATATGTCGCTGCTCAAGGAAATTTGCCGGGTTAAGGTATGCCGGGCTATTATTATCCCTTGGATCTACATAACGCGGATCCCGAACATTTGCAGGTACATCGAAGCTTCTGTCGTCCCGAAGCGCAATCAGCGACTGCTGATCGCTTGGGTAATCAGTTCTGTACGCCTTGCCTGTAACCGGGTTAATAATAGCCGGGTTGGAGGCGTTAAACAGGTTTGTAATTTCAAATTTTGCTGTAAACCGCGTACCGCCCACTTCAAACCATTTTTCAAAGTTAAAATCGAAAATTAACCATGGTTCACCAACAGCTGAAAAACGGTCGGCGGGATCGTTTGAACGCTCATAAATGGGTCTCCAGTCTTCAACTCCTGTAATTGGGTTTCGCTGATTACCTCTGAATTCCATCGGCGTGTACCGGATACCACTTCGGTAAGAACCTCCTAAATAGAACCTGAACTGGTTCAGCGGAGCGACACCAAAGAGCGGATCGTTCGGACGATCCCAGGAAAAAATTAAACTTGCCTTAATATCAAGCGGACGATCCCAAGCGAGTGGTGTTTCTACAATATTCCCGATATCCTGTCCGCCTGAAATCAAATCACTAAGCGCATCATTTGAAGTTGAACTCAACCCTTCAGCCCTTGAGTATGTGGCATTGATGGTGCTCTGTAGAAAATGACTGTATCGCTTCAGATATGAAACTTCCACGCCTCTTACCCTCGCAAAATCTCCATTTACACGGAATGAGCGCTCTGTATCCCGCCCGGTTGCATCCCTTACAATAATGCGTTCAGCAGTTATAAAATCATATTTATCACTCCAGAAAGCAGTAAAATTCAGGGCATCATTCGAGGTTAGCTGATATCTGTAACCGATCTCGTAAGAGATATCAACCTCAGGTTCCAGGTTTGGATTCCCAAGATCGGAGAGAAACGATCGATCCTGGTAAAACGGATCAAGTCCGGCATATATATGTGTGGGATGCGGTAGTTTTGATTTGTGAGAGTAGTTGAAGTACATCATCATGTTCTCTCGTACCGGGAAAGAGACATTAATTCTGGGCAGCATTCGCATTTTGAACCGGTTGCCGAATAAATTGTACGTGTCTTCTTTATACTGTTCTCGTATCACATCAGGGATGGGCGAAAGTGGATCATCAATGAAGTTATCGACATACGAACCAGGGAACCAGTACTCAAGTCGCATTCCGATGTTTGCAATCAGGCCCTGGTAACGAATTTGGTCGCTTACATAAAAAGCGCCACGAGACGGGCTTACATTCCAAATATCGGAGGTTGCCCCCAAACGATTTGTTTCTGAAAATACGCCCTCTTCAACTTCAATCGGCGCGCCTACCCACGGACGTGTAATATCGATCCACTGGTATTCCATGAACTTCATTTCCAAACCAAAACGCAGCCTGTTTGTTTCTCCAAGGAAATAGCGTGTGAAATTGGTACGGAACGTATACTCTTCGGCGTAATGGTCGTGCCAGAGGGTTGCAATTCCTCCATTATTTGCAAAACCGGGCCCAGGAAGCGAGTAGGTAAAATCATCACCGGCCGGAAAAGGTGTAATCGGATACACCACAATGCTGCGTGCGTCAAACTCGCCATCTACAGCATCAGGCCTCCAGTTTCTTCCGTTTGCATCTGCACGAAGCCGGGTAAAGAGTCGGCTAATCTGTACATCATAAAATGTTTTGCTGGAGAGTGCATGCGTCCATTTTATATAAGCCAGCTTGCTATCGTGGGCGTATGTATTGGCATTATCCAGATCGTCTTGAAAAAAGAACTGGTGTCCCGGGCGAATCTGTACATCATCACCCACAATCTGTAGCATTCGTGTGTTTTGATTGATTGACAGAGAGCGCTGATAAGCTGCTTCAAGCCTTTTTCCGGATTCAGGCCTATAGGTCAGTTTAAACATACCGTTCCAGCGGTTATCCTGGCGCGGTGACCAAAAATCGCTGTTGATCATAGATGTTTGGACCTGGTCGGCTGTTCGCCTCATAAACTCATTGGTGGTTTGAGCTTGTGCCGTCATAAAGAAATAGAGGTTACCCGGAATATTAATTCCAAGCGCGGGAAGAACAGAATCAGTTAACGGCTCCGGACCGCCAAGGGTGAGCTCAAATGAATCAGTAAAAAAGTTTGACCGGTTGCTGGTCATACGTCCTGGATTATCCCGCATGTGCGTGAACGTTCCGGAATAATCATCACCACCGTCCTGGGTTTGCACACTCACTACACCGGAGGTTGCATTTCCATGCTCTACATCCATGCCACCGGTAGTAACATCAACACTTGAAAAGGCATTTGAACCCAAGTCGAGTCCAAAACCGGTACCTGCCAGCGGATCCTGAGCGGAAACTCCATCAACAATAAAACCGGTTTCATTTGCACGGCCACCTCTGATGTATAATCCAGTCGGATCCTGAATAACACCGGCAGTCATGCCAACCACATCTTCAATTCGTGAAACGGGTGCTGCTGCAATCTGTTCTCTTGAAAAACGGGCACCGGTTGAAGACTGTTCTACATCGAAAATCGGTCGCTGGCCAATCACCACAACTTCATCGTCTGCAGTTATGGCTTGTTGACCAATTTCAACATCGAGCTCAGTTGTTTCGCCTTCTCTTACCCTTATCTCTGTAATCAGAGTTCGCTCATATCCTACATATCGGAATTCGAGGTTATATTCACCTGGACGAATATTTCGGATGGTATATTCACCGTCGAAGTTGGTAACAGCCCCAAAAGACGTACCTCTAACCAGAATATTAACACCAAAAAGAGGTTCTCCTGTATCTCTGTCTAATACAACTCCGGAGATTGAACCGGACTGAGCAAATGATGCTGTTCCGGTAAAAAACAGTAAGGAAAATAGTAGTAGTAGTTTTCGCATAGCTAATCTATTAATCATTGCTGGAAACCCAGAATATCGATAACCATCTGTTCAATTAACCGATCCATTTCACTGCATGGCAACTCGCCTTCGTCTGCTTGCTCAGGAGGAACACAATTTGAATTTTCAATAGATGAAAACTCATTGAAATCAACCCCGAAAAAGATCAAATTCTCTTCCGGGTCAGTTGCGGCAATCAGGTTTGAACCTTCAAAATCCTCCCTGGTATTTGAGAATGGATCAAAAAGCTGGAAAGATGCCTCATAAAGGGGTATAGATTCCGAAAATGGAACAATTGGCGGATATGTATTTTGAGTCCTCCTAAAATGAACAACCGGTGGTAAGAGAACTGATGGATCAGACACAATTTCTGAACCGGATTCAATTTGAAATCTACGATTATTTGTCGGACGGGCTTCAACTCTGCTAAAGGGTAAAAATTGAATAGAAGGTTCGTCTTCTGAGATGAAAGTCGTTGGCATGTTGACAAACATTGTGCCCCCATTTCCAAAGAAATCAGTAGTCATCTCAAGTGCGTATCCAATATTTCTTCTGAGATCATTTGAAAGCCAATAAATATGATCCCATTCAGCTAGCATCAAATTAGTGGTAGGTGCTGCAAGTGAACGGTCCGGGAAAGCCTGGGAAAGCTGCACCCTTCGTCCGCCTGTAGGGTTACCATCCGATATATCCATGTAGTCGAATTGTGTAATGCCATTTTCCCGAAGCAAATCTGCGTGTATTTGAAATCTTGCAAGGCTGTTGGATCCCTGGTAGTCATTCAGAAACAAAATTCTTGAGGTTTGCTGTTTTACAAACCAATCAAATGAAATTACGTTGCTGACTGCGCCTGCATTGTCAATTGCTCGTAAAAACACCTCGTTTTCAGCATTAAGATTTACCGATTCGAATATAATACCTGTTGTTCGTGCTGTTCTTCCCAACAGAAGTTCAGCTGTTGCATTCGCCTGAGTATCATCTATACGCAGTGTAACCAGGTTAATCCCTAACTCAACTTCCTGCCAGCCATTTTCAGATGTCGTATCATTCAGGGCAATTTCAACCCGGTTTAGGTTGGCCTCACCATCCGGGTCGGATGCTGTAAAGCCAAAACTGGCAATTCTGTAAGTAGTATCCGGCGGTGTTTCAAAATTGTTAAATTCAATTGCCGGAGGAGAATTTGTAATAGGAAATGTAAGTGACGGAGGATTTGGATCGCGGGCCCCATCATTGTCTACCGCGCGGACGGTAAATTCTACGTCTGCATCCTGATTTCCTTCTTCAATCGGTAAAATAAACGTACTGTCTGTGCTTGTTGTATAAATCCAATCGTCCTCACCGGCCGTGGAGTGATCACCAATATAAAATTCATATCCCACTATATATCCGTCGGGATCGTCACCCCACCAGGAGATATTTACCTGACTTACCAGGCGCTCTCCCTCGGGTAAATTAATTTCGTTTACGGTCAATGAGGTTGTCGGCGGTATATTTTCATTCAATTGTCCGTCGAGGCCTGAATCGCAGGCTGTCATTGCCGTAATGGCCAAAAGAGTAAGAATTAAAGTGTATTTATACATCACATCTTATCTGAGATAATAAAAGGAAGAGTGCATTCTGGCACTCTTCCAGTTGGTATGGAATCTTCGTTATTTGATGAGCATCATTTTCCGTATGGAAACAAAGTCACCTGCTTCAAGACGATAAATATAGGTACCGCTTGAGTACCGGCTCATATCGAAATCAATGGTATAGGTACCCGGAGTCTGTACGGCATTTACCAAACTCGCTACACGACGTCCGAGAATATCATACACTACAAGCTGGACATTTGCACGTTCTGCAAGAGAGTAGTTAATTCTGGTAGACGGGTTGAACGGATTTGGGTAATTTTGCCCCAGTGCAAATTCATACGGATTCACATCCAGCTCATTGGATACGGAACCGCCAAAGTCAGCATCTGAACGGGAGATCAACTGAAGTGCACCGTTAAAACCACCTACGATGGCGGTCAGGTTAATTTCGCCTTCAGGAATTTCCTGCCCAAGATAATTGGCTTCAGCAAAGTTAGTCCGGAAAATAACCGGGTCATCAGCCGTAATGGAACCGCCGATAATATCATAGTTAGCACCACCTGTAAATGTATCCCCGGCATCAAGGAACGTAACGCCGTCTATTTGTACGAGCATAGATTCGTGCTGGCTCAGATCAACTTCACTCAAATCAAGCTCTAAAGGCATCACATCTCGTGATTCTTCAGAATCTCCAGGATTTTGTGCGGGTGCATACTGTACAATACCGCTAAAGGCACCTAAGGTACCAGCAAGCCCGCTCATTACATCTCCAATACCATAAGATGATGTAATCACACCATTCGGGTCATCAATAAGGATACCGCCGCTTTCATCCATGAGGTATTTTTGATTCCGGGGGCTTCTCGCATAGACTACTACAGCCTCGCCGGTGTACAAGTAAGTAGTACCATCCCGCGGACTATTGCGCAGATCGAACAGATTTGCAACTTCAGTAACTACGAGATCCACCTCGTAGGTTCTTGAGTTTACAGGGCTGTCAGTTAAATTATCAGATACTGCATATGTTTTTACGGTAGTTAGATCTGTAATTTGAAGCGGAGCGGAGTAAACAGATGAATTCTCATCCGGATCGCTGCCGTCGAGTGTGTAGTAGATTGTTGCGTCTTCTGTAGACGTTGAGAGCGTTACATTAACCTGGTTGACATATGTTCCACTACCCGGCGCAAACAATACAGGAGACGTTTGGTCTGCACTTTCCACAAAATAAGACCCGGACTGCGTTGCACGTGTGACTACCCCTTCCGGAGTTGAAACTCTGGCAATTATTTCATAATCAACGGTTGTAAATTCATCCAATGCGTCAAATGTGTATGCGAAGGTCCCCCCTGATGCAGCGCCCATCACTTTCGCGGCAGTGTTCATCGGCTGTGTTACCAATGTACCTTCATCTTCCGTATAAGAGTAGGCCATATATTCTATTTGAACACTTTCAAGTGTATAATCTTCTTCAGGAAGAAGAACGTCAATACTTACAGTCACATCATCATTACTGAGCACTTGTTCTTCGGGGCTTACACTGAATTCTGTAAGAATCGGAGCGAAACCCTGAACAACGAAATCATTTGGCCATCCATCAGGAGTCGTCTGGTCAGCTGGATCTACTCCATCGTTAACCCAAACCACGCCATCGTCCCAGGGAACAATTTTAAGAGTTGATTGCGCAGCAGATTCATCCGTACCAGCAGGATTAAATGGATTTACCACGATATATCCCTGGATATCAACAATTGAACCAGGTGCCGGTGGTGTAAATGGCCCGTCCAGTTCATCTGCCAATCTTCGCCAGTTATACCCGAGCCCCTCGCCTGATTCAGGGTCATACGCATAGTTGGTTCTGTCATTTCTGAATCGAATGGATGTATCATTCGATGTGAGTGTAGTCGTCCCATCCGTCAATACAAACCACGGACGGCCTGTATCATTTATTTCAATGGCAAGTACTTCCAGTCCTTCAATACGAACATAGCTGCTGATATAGTTTGAGTAGTTTTCCGGCACCCATCGATTTTGTCCTTCTGTTTCTGAAGGCTGATTAATATCAGATAACTCTATCGTTCTCGGTTGAAGCAGTGCAGATAAACCTTCATTCCCTGCATCTCCCACATTTCCGGTTAGTTCGATATCCGTTGGATTGAACTGAACAGTGCTATTAAAAAAAGCATGATTTCCGGTCACTCTTACAATATCACCGGGAAAAAGTGTTTCCAGTTGATCTCGTGTAGCACCCGGGTCAACGAGCTGCATAGACATACCTTCTCGTCCTTCATCTACTGCATTTACATCTGTTACGAAGACGTGAATTCGTCCTGGCTGGCCCGCACTTGTGATGTTGGCCAGGCCGGAGTTTCTCGGGTAGGAAATAATTACAGCCTCAAAAACAACTTCTTCACCCACGAGTGGATGATCAGGCAGGTCTGCCTGACTTGAAGGCAATACATCGTATGTATTAAGCTCGCGAATTGTGACTTCTGTTTGTGCATGCAGAATATCACTGACTGCAAAACCAAACAGGAAAAGCGCAATTAAAAACTTGTATCCGTTTTTCATATTGTGTGATTATGATTGTTAAAGTTTAAGAGTATTAAGCTTGATTGTTATTTAATGATTGCAAACCTGCCGCGCTGAACATTGCCAGATTCCCGGTCCTGTACGGTGAAAAGGTACAGACCGGTAGAGAGGGTTTGGTTAGCCTCGCTCAGCAGGTCCCATGCATGTTCACCCCCAGACATGACCCGGTTACTGCTGCTCAGTTCCCGAAACCAGCGGGTGTCTCCCTGGTAGGTATCTGCATTATGATCGAGTGTTGCCACAATTTCGCCGGCCAAAGTATAAATCCTGATTTCAGCTCTCTGTGGCAGGTTATAGAAATGTAATTTCCTGCTTAGTGCCGAACTCCCATCCCATGCTGCGTTTACACGATATGGATTGGGATATATTCCGACCTTATTCTCATCACTACTAAACTCCCGGTTCACCGAGGTGCCAGGAAATACCCGAATTGCGTTAGCGTTTATACTGGTTTCAAGCGGTGGCGTTCGTTCGTCCCCTCTGTCGAATGCAGTTACCGCTAAAAGGTACTGCCAACCGCTGAGCATACCCGGTAGATTAAAACGGTAGCGATATTCCACAGGATCGTCGGGAAAGGTGACAGGCTGATCCAGCCTCACTTCATCAAAGCCGGTGTTGAAACCGCGGCCATCACCGGGAACATCCCATTCACGAAGCATTTGGGCATTTGTGGAGATTACCCCGCGAAGGTCGTCTCCAATCTGCGTTCTGTAGAGTCGGTAGCCGGCAAAATCTTCTTCACCGGTAACAGGATCAACAGACAGTTCGGACCGATCATCCCAATAAATACTTGCAATACCGGCATCCAACTCAACACGCATATTGGGCACTGCAGGTGGCTCGGGTACCAAAAATCGCTCTCTTGTTCCATCTTCATTCTCTTGTCCGTCAAACAATCTGTAGGACCAATCAATACTCTCCTCCAAATTAGCTCTCGATTCCGGGTTATCAATCTGGTCTGCGTCACTTACATCCGTTCCAGGTACAATACCCTGAAAATTTGGCGGCATTACTGCTGCATTGTATGAGACATATACCGTAACTGTCTCCCCAGGTTCAATTGATGGGAACGGGCCTAATGTGCTCAATTGAATAAAGTTACCATCTCCTGTACCACCATCATTTCGAAGCCTGTTACGGTTCTGATCAAGCGGCCAGATTGAAGTCATCCTATTATATCGATCCAAATCTCCAGAAGGTCTTGAAAAATCACCCGTTCCAGCTCCAAACAGCCACCAGTCCGGTGTTAATTCTGGTGCAGGCAGACCGGCAGCTTCTACGGCTTCGGCATTCCGTGGGTGAAAATCAACATCACGGTATTCAGAACCAATAATAGTGATCGCAGCATGAGTATTAATACGAGGCTGATCCAGTGAGCCACGATCAAAAACATAGAGAGAATAAAGATCATCTATCCAGCCTGTTCCGCCCTTGTTAAAGAACTGGCCTCCGGTCTCTACATTTGGCGCGTTAATATTTCGAACCACCATGTCGGAATAGACAGAGAAGTAGAAATCATTCCAAGCAGAATTGCTGTTATTCGTAATTTCATACTTTGCGATCGACAAATTCTCGGTGAAACCGAAATTCCAGTTGTAACTTTCAAAGTTAATATCGGCAAAGAGCGGATTTTCATGTCCTGCTATGGGCTGGCCACTAACCGTCGTGTTTCGGTCGGTAAACTGGGTCACCAGATCCTGGTGGCTGACTGCTGAGGGAGAGAAGTCGGGCGAGTCGGAAAGACTGGAAAGCTGATTGAATACCGTTCCATCGTTGGTAAATTCAAAACCTGCAGCTCCCGTGGTGTAGCCCGCAGGGTTTGTAACGGCTGATGTGGAAACGCGCGTCTGCCCGTCAACAATTGCACCCAGCCAGATACCCGCCTCAAAAAGATGCTCGGTGCCCGAATCTTTAGGGTATGCCATACTCGGCAGACCAACCGGCTGATTTCGGACGTTCGGTCGTCCAATCGTACCTACATTAGTGTACGATATACCAAGGTTACTTATATCTACAGCCGTTCGCTCAAAAATGAATTGAGCATCAGAATCTTTAACCGTGCAAAGGAGTAGAGCAATGAGAACCGAAAATGAAAATCCGTATCGGATATATGCCATATGAAGCTAAAACATTATTTTTTTCGTGGTCTTAAGTTTACGAAAATTTATGGATAATTACCTCACCACAATCCCAAATTAACTTTGGGATAATACTACCTTCCCGTTTTTATCATGGATTTATATAGGTGAACTAGCGCATCTTGTTGAGCTCCACCATAATATAAAATCAAAATCAGGAAAAATATGAGCTGCAGCTTATATACGCCATTCTTTTCGTATCTCCGGGCCGACGTAACCACATGCTCATCGAGCAGCCGGAAGGAGGAGAGTTGCTTCAGGCTTCGTACCATCTCCTGATCCTCCATCACCACAAGGCTCTCATCAAACCCACCAGTTTTATGAAAAAGGTCAGACTTTACAAATAGCGACTGATCCCCGAACCGAAGCAACGTCGATTTAAATTTTGTGCACCAGCCGTAAAATCGAAGCGCGGGATGGCTGCTGCTGAACCGAAGCTGAAAACAGCCTGAACCTGCCCCGTCGTCAACTGCATGCTGAATCAGGCGATCGAAACTCTTCGGCGGTATAGTGTCGGCGTGCAGGAAGTAGAGAATGTCTCCGCTGGCTGCGCCGGCCCCTTGATTCATCTGCGCTGCACGTCCGCTCTTGGTGCATCGGATCACCTCTGCCCCGGCACCCCTGGCAAGTTTAGCTGTGCTGTCGCAACTGCCGCCATCGGCTACGATAATTTCAGAAACTAAACCACTGGCACGCTCCTGAACTTCTTTCAGCAGAGGCACAATCCCCTCCGCTTCGTTCAAAGTTGGAATAATAACGCTAATCGACATTAGGAAGGGTTAGTTCGCTTTTCTTAAAATCCTCTACATTGTCAATATCGTTCAGTGTTTCCAACAGCTGGCAACCGATATGATTCTGTTCAAGTCGTTCAATCGTCCGATCGAGTACCGATGACGTACTCCACTCCACATCACTAAAAATTTCCGGCTGAAATTGGGTCAGCCCCAACAGATAATATCCGCCATCTTCGGAAGGCCCGATAACGGCGTCATAGCTCTGAAGCTGACGGAAGGCTTCCTCAACATGCCCGGCAGTGAGCTCGGCACAGTCACTGCCAATAATCACAATTCTCCTGTACCCTTTGTCAAACCCCTGGCTGAACGCGTTGCCCATACGCTCGCCAAGATCACTCCCCGTCTGCAATTTCTTTTCAAACCGGCTGGATTCCCACGCATCCCTTCGGTCAATTTTTGAGGAGTACCAAACCTGGCGGTCAGCCGCCACCTCTGAGGCTACATTCCTGGTGTGTGCCAGCAGAGATTTATAAACCTGCAACGCGTTCATATCACCAATAGAAGCAGCCAGCCGGGTTTTAACTTCACCGGCTACCAGATTCTTTACAAATATAATCAAAAGGTTTTCAGCCACTATAAACTCGTATGTAGTATTAAATAAATTCACACTGTTGCAAACAGAACAGAATCGGTTAACCCCGATATCTCACTGAAATACCCGGGTTTAATATGCGTATATTCCAAGAAAGGAATCCTTTCCGCTTATTTCATCACAAAATGATGAATTGAAAACGGAACATAATAACTTGTTTTCTATATCAACTCTTTTACAAATAACCCAATTAAATATTATTCAATGAAAAAATTAGTGATCAGTTCATTACTGTTATCTCTGCTATTTGCTTTTTCGTTCACCACCGACGCTTTTTCTCAGGAACGGTACAGCAATACCGAACTCGGCATTATACTTGGTGAACCTACCGGACTGAGTCTAAAAATGTGGCAGTCCGACGATACTGCTTTTGATGCAGGGCTGGCGTGGTCTTTTGGCGGTAGCGGATCAGTTCATCTGCACATGGATTATCTTCGCCACAACTGGCTCGATACCGATACTGGCGGACTTGCTCTTTACTACGGCCTTGGTGCCCGCATAAAACTTGCTGACGATGCCCGCCTCGGTGCCCGCATACCGATCGGACTTCAGTTCAATATTCCGGACACACGCCTGGCTGCATTTTTCGAGGTAGCCCCGCTTCTTGACCTCGTTCCCGAAACCACGTTTGACGTAAACGGCGGACTGGGAATTCGGATCTTTTTATAAAAAAAAAGCCCCGGAACTTTTAAGAGTACAGAGCCTCACGCTATAAAGTTGTGGGGCTTTTTTAATTTTTACCTGAGTTTGAATATAACTTTGTAACCTGGGTTTGATTCTAAATCAGTAGCGTCCTAAACATTTGAATTTATCAGATAAAAATGGGGTGTCAATTGTATTGGGATTTTCGTTCTCGCTGATTTGCGCAGAATAATACAAAAGTTGATCTGCACCCACGATTTGAAGACACAGTAAAATTCTGTGAGATAACATAGGGATTGAATCTTAACATAGTATCCAATCCTCTGTTATGGCCATAAGAATTGGATTTGAGCAAATTTTTCTGATGTTTAGGACACTATTGAT
>CAZXYQ010000072.1:0-14333 GCA_964644975.1 uncultured Rhodohalobacter sp. | reverse complement strand
GTGATATTCTGTTAACAGGATACTAGTGCAGTGTCATCGATAAAATGTCGGATAGCCCCGAAACCTTTCGGGGTGAGTTTTTCGAAAAATCTAGTCATGCAGGATCAATATATGATTCATGGATGACTCATCCGATGACTCTTAGGATAGCTCACCGTTGACACATCATTAGATACCGGGCTAACTCTATAACTTTTATCAATAGAACTCAGATTTTATGTATGCAAATCTCATGCTCTTTATGCGGGCATATCCGGCAGTGTCCAGCCCTCACGATAGTCCGTTTTGATCAGGCTTTTTGCAAATTCCCTGGCATTCAGCGGATCGGTCATTTCACGCTGAAATGTCGGGTGACCATCTTCAATTCTGAATCCGTCTTTAATAACGATCCGAAGCTCTTCATTATCAGAAATGTTGGTGAAATTCATGTTTTCACCGTCCCAGTCGAGCTCTTTATTTAGAGCCTGAAGGCGCACCGCAAGAACTCCCATCACGACCATCTCGTTGAAGGGACCCGCTTGATCAAAGGAAGATTTGCACTTTACCCGGCTTTCCGGGCTCTCTTTGCAGGCTCTTGCCCAATCTTTGACGTGAGCAGACTCCCCTTCAGTTTCTCCGACTCTAACCCTTCGTTCCGTTTTTTGTACCTCAGGCTTCTCCCCTGAAAGCAGCCATGGATCGGATCCGTAACAACCATGAACAAGTGTATCTTTGGTCCCGTGTATAAGTACTCCACCGCCGCGATGGTTCATATTTCTGCCTTCCGGCCAACCCTCAGGTTTCAGCGGTTTGATTCCACCATCGTACCAGTGCACTTCAACTTGCGGCAGTGTTCCGTGGTTCCTGCTTTCGCGCTCCGGGTAGGTTAGTCGTACTCTCTGGGCAGTGGGGGCCGAATCCTGAAGTAGCAGAGTAGAACTCCCCTGCACTTTTGTGGGATATCCCAATTCAAGTGCCTTGTATGGTGCGTGCAGGATGTGGCAGGCCATATCTCCCAACGCCCCGGTTCCATAATCCCACCAGCCGCGGAAGTTCCAGGGAGTATAAATTTCGTGGTAGGGGCGCATCTGGGCCGGTCCCACGAAAAGATCCCAGTTCATTGTGTCGGGCACAGCTTGCGCCTCTTCCGGTGGATTTTGACCCTGCAGCCAGATTGGCCTGTCGGTAAACGATTCTATCTTTGTTACATCACCGATCACACCGCTTTGAACCCACTCGGTTATCAAATTGATCCCTTCACCCGATGCTCCCTGGTCACCCATCTGTGTGGCAACGTTATACTCTTCCGCCAGTTTTGTAAGCAGCCGCGATTCGTATACCGTGTGCGTGAGTGGTTTTTCCACATACACATGTTTGCCCATCGTCATAGCGTGCGCGGCAATGGTAGCGTGAGTGTGATCGGACGTAGCCACAACAATCGCGTCGATATCATCACCCATCTCATCAAACATTATCCGCCAGTCCCAATATTTTTTGGCATTGGGATAGTGATTAAATGCCTCCTGCGAATAGCGCCAGTCCACATCACAAAGAGCCACAATATTTTCACTCTCTTCAATCTGACGAATCACCCCAAACCCTCTACCGCCAACCCCCACACAGGCGATATTCAGCTTGTCGCTGGGAGCTTTATACCCAAGACCGCTCACTACATAACTTGGTAATATTGAAATTCCTGCGGCAGCAGCGGCCGTCTTACTGAGAAAATCCTTTCTGGAAATCATATTTTGAATACGTGTGCTCTTCGGTTTACTCATGGCGGGTTATATTCTATGGTTTGAAATTGCGTCAGTCTGTTCCGTAATCCAGAATAATGAATTTTTATATCTCTAATGAGGCTAATTCAGCAACTACAGTGGATCTGCATTAAAATTTTGCGCAGATCAACCCATCCATGCCGGTCCGTTCATCAATTCTGAATCACAACTCAAGCAGACGTTTCAGAGTTGAGTTCATCGCCTCGGCCCAGAGCCGATATCCATATTCGTTTGGGTGAAGCATATCGGGCATAATTTCTTCCCGCAGGTTCCCTTCATCATCCAAAAAAACTTCATTGATATCCAAAAAATAGACACGGTTGTCTTCGTCAAACATGTCAATCCGATCGTTGATCTGATGGTTCAGCTGTCGCAGCTCATGAACTGGCGTTTCTCCGCGTGGGAAGATTGCAAGAAGCAAGATCTTCGTTTCGGGCAGTTTTTCCTTCAATTCCCCCACGATCATTTCGATCCCTTTGGCTGTACATTCAGGCGGATCCTGACGGTGGCCCGTATTATTGGTACCGATCATCACTACCGCCAGCTCCGGGTTTATGCCGTCAATCTCTCCACGTTCAAACCGCCAAAGCACATTTTCGGTACGATCGCCGCTGTAGCCGATATTGTAGATGGAGTAGTCAGCAAAGTACTTTTCAGCCACATTTTTACCGGTTGTTTCCCAACCATGCGTGATGGAATCGCCAATGAAAAGCAGTTGTGAAGATTCACGCCCCTCTTCCGTTAGTTTTGCCTCGTGACGCGGCATCCACCACTCTATGGCCCACTCTTCCTGCAGTGGAGCAGGTGAAAGGGCGGAGGATGAATCGCTGCAAACGGAGAGTCCTGTCGTTTGGGGAACTGCCATCAGCAAAGAATAATGAAGTGCTAGAAGGAGTATTAGCTGGAATATTTTCATCACATTGTTAGTTGAGTGAATATCCTGTTGAAAGGGTATAATTAGTGGATTCAAACCGGAATAGAAAATATTCAGTTTGATTTTGACAATCGTACGACCAAAAACGTAATTTAGGCTTATGATATCATCAAATACAACACTTAAAGCGATACTCTTTCCACTGTTAATCATTCTGTTTTTGATCGGCTTTACCTCTACGGTAACGGGTCAAAGCAGTGACGACAACGAGATTGATTCAGATTACACCGTTGATGTTGAAGCAGGATTATTGTGGTTTAGCAGAAACGATGTTCGAATTCCCAACAGTGGCGGTACAGAGTTTGATATGCTGGGCCTCATTAGCAGCAACCCGGCACCCTATTTACGGTTAAGTCTGAGCGCTACACTTGAAGAGCGCCATACGTTTCGCCTGGTTTTTGCCCCGCTGCAAAAGATTGGCACCGGAGTGTTTGATAGTCCGGTAGTATTTGAGGAGACCACGTTTGACCCAAACATTCCAACTGAAGGACTTTACCGATTTAACACCTATCGCCTTACTTACCGTTACCTGTTCTACAACCGAAACAACTGGGCTTTCGGCGCCGGTATAGCCGGTTTGGTTCGAGATGCCAAAGTGGAGATTTCTCAGCCGGGGTTCACAGATTCAAATACAGATCTTGGAATTGTTCCACTTCTGCATATCTACGCCAAACGGCATCTGGGTGAACGCGCCTCGATTACGCTGGATGCTGAAGGGCTTGCATCGCCGCAGGGTCAGGGAAGAGCCTTTGATGCCGTTATAAAAGCCAGTTTTAAAGTTGTTCAGAACTGGCACCTAACGGCCGGATACCGGGTCCTTGAAGGTGGAGCTGATGTAGATGAGGTCTACAATTTCTCGTGGATCAATTTTGCGTCCGCCGGAATCCGCCTTGATATATAACCGATATGTTCGGCCTGAGTTCGATTAATAGTCTTTGGTTTGTACTGCCGGGCGAACAGTGCAAAACCGATATGTAAACTTATACCGATCAGCATGAAGGCATTACTTGCTTATTCAGTTTCCCACTCAAATAGTACAACTTCCGGTCCTTCATCACTGTTTCTTTGTGCAAAAATCCGGTTTCCAGAGGCGTTGCGAAATGCGTATCCCTCTGGCAGCGATAGCTGTTTCATTGGGGAGCCTTCCCTATCAAATGCTATTCGGTCGGGATCATCTTCATTTGTGTAGATCCTTACCCAGATTCGATGGTCCGCATCAGTTAACAGTGATCGTATCACCGGCCTTTCGTCTGGGATATGCATCAACACATCACTTCTGAACCGATTGGGGTCGGGAGAATTGGCGTATAACCGGTCATGAGCCCCCGTCTTATCCTCGCGTGTCAAATGGATGGAAGTATCGGGCAGATCAATAGTTTGGATATGGTTTCCATTCCGATCATAAACCTTAATTAGGGGTTCATCATTTAGTGCATGTAAGATTCTGCCGTCTAATGATGAGATTAATCCGCGCCTGATAAATGGTACTGACAACACAATGTTTTCCTCAACATTCAACTCAGCAGAATATTGAAATACCGCTACAGGATCGACGGTTACCGGTTGATAATTTTCATCGTATGGATATACAACAATACGATGATAGGTTGGCTTCTCTTCTGACATGATATTAAAATCGAAATAGAGCGCGATATGTTCACCATTTTCACCTTCTATAAATCTCCAAAACATAGCTCCGGGATGATCCTGATGCCTGGTAAGATTGAGATCATGAGTCCCGGCAAGGCTCAATTTCCCATCCTCTGCTTTAATGTCTGAAATTATTGAACGGGACCCATCATAAATTACTATAGATGACTCCCGTACAGAAATATCGTTAAACCGCTGAAATTCCCCAGGACCATTCCCTCTCCCGCCAAAAGTATGCAGGAAGGAAAGATCCCGATCAAAGAGATGAAGTAACAAGCTCTGATTATCAGCAACGATAAATTCGCCACTATTTAAAGGCAAGATAGATCCCGGTCTGCCAAACATATTTTCATCGGCACCACTCACGGAACCAATCTCACTCAAGGTTACGGTATCAGGATAAGGGAAAGAGGATTCTTGTGGGGCAGACTCTTTAGAGCATCCCATACTTAATAAAAAGGAGGCAATAATGACGAAAAAAGTAACTCTCATAGTTTGGAATAAATTTAAATTTCTATCACTATGGTGGAATACAAAACTATTTGATTAGTAACCAGTCATAAAGTTATGCTTTATTGTATTTCATTTAACCCATTTCTTGGTAATGAAACTACACACCGGACAAAAGTGCATCCGTGAGCTTTTGCATGTCGCCTGCGCTATTATACACGTTTGGCGACACACGGATCGAATCGCCCCTGAAAGAGACCAGAATATGTTCTCTCTCCAGTGCCGACTTTACAGTTTTTTCGTCATGGTTAGCAGAAAGCCGTACTCCAAAAAGGTGTGAAGCACGAAAGGGATGATCTTCTATGTGAAACCCTGCAGCCTTAAGTTTATTAATACTCCCTGATATCAGCTCTCTGCAGTAGTTTTGGATATGTTCCACGCCCCACTCGTTAAGCTGCTTTACAGCTGCAAGCATCATCGGAACAAGAATAAAGTTGCTGTGTTCGCCCACTTCATACCGCAGAGCGCCGGGCTGATAGCCGTCACTGTAGTTTACCAGATTTGCAAAATTTTCACTTTCATACCGGTTGATCCAGTTTTCTTCCACCGGTTTCCCGTCATCCAGCGCCGGACCATAATAGGCAAGGCCGATACTGTATGGTCCCATCAGCCATTTGTAGCCCGCGCAGACAAGGGCATCGGGCTCAATCTCCTCCACATCAATTGGCAGCGCACCGACTGACTGCGTGCCGTCGATCACCAGCCATGCTCCAACTTCACGCGTACGTTTACGGATCTGTATCAGATCGAACAACGTGCCGTCTGCCCAATGAATATTGCCGATTGCCACCATTTTAGTTTTTGGAGTGATGGACTCCAGAATACGCTCATTCCACCGCTTTCCACGATTTTTAAACTCACCGGGCGGTGATACGGTTAAAATTTCTGCTTGGTTCTCCTGCGCCAGTGTACGCCACGGATAAATGTTGCTTGGAAATTGTTCATCTGCCACAATGATATTGTCTCCTTTTGACAACGGCAGATTTCTGGCCACGTTTGCCATGCCGTACGAAACCGAGGGAATGACCACGATACGACGAGGCTCTGACGCATTGATCAGTTTTGCATACTCTTTTCGAAGCGACTCCGTCTCCTCAAAAAATAGCTCCGCTGAAATTTTAAAAGGGTTCCGTTTACGGCGAACTCCCTCGATACCGGCCTCCTCAACAATGTTTAACTGTGGCGACATATAGGCGCAATTCAGATAGGTAAATGCGGGATCGAGATTGAAATCAGATTTTTTACAGTCCATTTTTAAAATGTTGGTATATTAAGTTTAGCCCGGTAATAAATTCGATCGATATAATTGTGGCGCATTGGCATAATCGGTTCGGCGTATGTCCGGCAGGAATAAAAGTCGGTCGTCGTCTGCTTCTTCTGCAGTCTATTTCCAATCCGGAAGATGGAAATCAGAAAGATCGCTACGAAAGAAAAGTCTAAGTAGATCTCCATATTAAAGCCCTATTTACAGATTATGTGAAGGCCGAACAAATAAAATACTTATTCGGCATTTGGCCTGATATAAATACGCTAAATAATACCGACCAATCGACTAAATAAATACAATTAAGTAGATGCCGGCAAACATTTTCTTGATCAATCTGATGAATAGCGAAGTGTACCAGGCCTTATTCAGTCTATATTTTTTGATCAAGTCCTGTATTAATATCCGTTTCCAATCGCTCAATCTGTTTTTGATGATGTGCGATGTGATCTTCCATGAATTCCAGTGCCTGGCAGATATTTAAATAACCGGCCCGCGGATGCTTATAAAGAGCTTTTGAAAGTGTACCATCGTCTGATTCAGTCAGGATTAGCTTCAGGTCGTTCCGGACCGCTTCCCACTCCAATTTCATCTGTTCAAAATCGGGTGACGCTTCTTTTACCTCAGCGATTTTTGGGGCTTTAAATTTTAGCGGAAGCCGGAGCGCAATCTTCAGAATCAGATGTCGCATGGAGGCTCCCCATCCCGTCCGGGCAAAATTTTCATGCCGGATCAAATTTCGCCGGATCAGCTTAACCGACTGCTGTTCAGCCGTAACGAGGTGGCGCATCACCTGCAGAAGATTCCACTGATCAGTATCAGGCTTGAACTGAAGCTGTACCGCAGATAACCGGCTGTACCGTACAATGATACGGCCACGCCTCGCCTCCAGGCGATCAAACAACAGTCGGGTTTTCTCTTTCATTTCTGTGCGTTCTTAGCGTGAAGCCTGAGTTCTATTGAAAAATCATGAACAAAAAAAGTCCCCCTTAGCAATGGGGGAGTGAGAGGAGACTTCTTCATTGATACTTCATTAAAATTGGCAGCCCCAATCGCCTTCGCCTTCAATAGATACGCCCGGGGTGACAGCCAAATAGATTGTCGTAACATCGGTCTACTTCACATGCTCCCCGAACCAGTCGATCACCCGGGTCATAAAATCGAGCTGATGAGCCCTTTCGGTGAGGCCGTGCGGTTGTCTTGGGTAGAGAATCAATCCTGTTGGAATTCCTTTCATCTCCAAAAACTGGTGCATCTGAATAGACTGTTCGGGATGGACGCGATCATCAGCCAGGCCGTGTACCACAAGAAGCGGAGTGTCGGCATGGTTGAGCCACGCCACGGGTGATCGCTCCCAGTTCTGACCGGGGTTATCAAACCAGTACTGGTCCCAATGTACCACACTCATTTCGTGGGGAATGTCGGTCGTGCCCATAAAGGATATCCAGTTGGAGAGACCCGCAAATGTGATTCCGGCAGCAAAACGTTCGCTGTGGCGGGTGGCGGCCCATGCGGCAAAATATCCGCCGTAGGATGTGCCGGATATCCCAACTCTGTCAGGATCGATCAGGCCTATATTCTCAAGATGATCTATCCCAAACAGAACATCGTCAAACTCTTTACCGCCCAGGTCGCGATGGTTAGCAGACGCAAAATCCGTGCCCCGACCGCCGCTGCCGCGATAGTTCGGCTTGAACACCACATACCCTTCATTTGCCAAAACCTGCACCGGGTAGAGCGCCCGTGTATTCCATCCGTTCATGCTGATTCCCTCTGGACCTCCGTGTGGTAAAATAGCCAGCGGATACTGAATCCCCTCCTCATAACCTACCGGCTTCACTAAAATGCCCTCCATCTCCAGGCCATCTGCACCCATCCAGGTGATGGAACTCTGCTCCCCTAAAACTTTATCCGCCAACCATCCGTTATGATGCGTCAGCCGGTTCAGCTCTCCCCGCTGTATTGTTCCGCGGTATACTTCGCCTGGGTGTTCGGGAGTGTTTACAGATGCTGCAAACGTTCGGTTTTGTCCATCCAGACTGATGCTGCGAAATATCTTCTCTCCACCACCGGCTATACGTGTTATTCCGGGCCGGTCGATCCGCATTCTATTTAATGTGGTAACGGATCTCTCCACGGCTGTAAACAGTAACGTTCGGTCGTTTTGCCATGTAACCGATTCTACAGACCCTTCCCATGCTACCGGTGTCAGGTCATCTACTTCTGTTCCGTCAGCGCTCAACACCCATATGCGTTGCGGCAACGGATCGCTGTACACGCTTCCGGCCAATATCGCCAGCTGATTTCCGTTTGGAGACCAGCTCATAGCCGCTTTTTTCTTTGGTGATGTCATAAACTCATTCAGGTCCGATCCGTCACGATTGATGACTGCATATTGCGTATACATCTGTTCGATATCGGCGCCGGGTTCATCACTGATCCTGACTGCCAGCCGCTCACCTTCGGGTGACCAAGAAAAATCCCACACGTACAGATCTTCCGGCGTGATTATCTCCGCATCACCATTCCGGGACTGAATCCATAATCTCATAAAACGTTGATTCTCGCCGGACACGATCATATCATAGCCTCTCTCCTCCATCTGTCTGCGCTCATCGGAAATTGGATCCATCGCGGTATAGGCGATGGCTGATCCGTCTGCTGTCCAGGCAAAACTACTCAGGCCGTGCTCAGCTGAGGTATGTTTCTGTAAATCATCTCCGGTGCGGTCCACCGAATAGACCTGTGTCTGATCGTGATGTTCCGCAATCCGGGTCATAAAATAGAGCCGGCCGTCGGATCCCCACTGCGGCGACCCAGCGCTGTTCGGCTTCTCAATTACCGAAACGGGATCGCCACCGTCGGACGGAATAATATAAAGCTCAGAAAAATTTCTGCCGATGTTATCCTCTTCGGCACGCGGCACACTCAGCGTGTACGCAATATAGCTGCCATCGGGACTCATGGCCACGGCGCCAACGGTTTCGATGGATACCACATCGCTGGGCGTCAGACCCTGTGCTTGCAAGTGATTTGCGACGAGTATGAACAGAAAAACAAGTGTAAGTCGTTTGAATAGCGTAAGGTATATCATGATCATATAATATGAGTGAGTTCAGTACAAAAGGTTACCGATCGATAAATATAATGATTGCGAGCAATTTCAAAAGGGAAAGATTGATTTAAAAGTCACTCTTTTAGGGGGATCTTTTTTCAGTATCGCCACAGCGTGGGTAAAATCAAAAAAAATTATGACGCCACTTTATTCCAATAACGATCTTTTCGGGACTTTAGAACCTGAAATAAGATCAAATTTATCATTTTTTCGCGAAGCCGATACATTCAAGGCACGAATTATTTAGATAAACGAGTGCCCGACCTGGCGCTCAGAGCAGTGACTGTCACTAAAATCAATATCATACCAAAGATTTGTAGTCCATCCAGCATTTCACTCAAAATCAAAAGACCGAATAACGATGCAGTGACCGGCTCGACCATTGCAACAACGGAGGCCACTGCCGGGGCTGTACTGTTCAGGCCGACGACATACAGGATAAAAGACAGGCCTGCACCAAGTACGCCAAGTACTATGAAGAGCGGCCAATCCGGCGCACTGAGAACTGCAACGACTTCACTGCTGCCACTTGGCCAGATCAGGATAGCGACAAGCACCGCAAATGCTATGGAAAGGATCGCCTGGGGGCTGCCGTGCGGATTTGCGTACTTGAATCCAAATATGAAAAGTGCATAGGAAAGACCCGCAAGCAGACCGGCGGCCACTCCCATAAGTGTAATGCCGTCGGCACCTATATCATAAATCTGAGTAAGCAATACAACGCCAAACAGCACCAGCACGATTGAAACCCACTTCAGCGGAGTAGGTTTTTCAAGATTAAGCGCGAATGACACGAGATATACAAATACCGGTGCGCAGTACATAAGCGTTGCCGCAACCGCAATACTGCCTTTTGAGATACTAACGAAATAAAATGCGAAATTGCCTGCAACACCAAGACCTGCAACTACTGCCCAAAACCATAACCGATAATTCATCAGTCCGCTATTGCGCGGACGAAGCGTTAGCCAGGCGAGGACGAACAGCAGTCCGATTGCACCCCGGTAGAATGAAACCACGTATGGATCCCATCCATCGTCCATAAGAATGCCGCCGATTCCGCCGGATATACCCCAGAAAAGAGCAGCAAGGGCCACGAAAGCTGTGCCGGTGCCCAACATTTTTGCTTCTTTTTTCATAGTATTATCGCGACGGGTTATTGCTGTGAGCAACGGCGGAAGATGAGATTTCTATGATCTTATAAATTAAGTGTATATTCGCGCAACTTTTTTATTGAGTGAATAACCTGCTTTATAATGATCAAATATCTAAGTTGCTCCGTAAAGATTTTAACGAAAATCAACCAAATTAAATTCATCTAAATTACTGTTTACTTATGAAGAAGAAGTATTATGAAAAGGAATTAAAAAAGCTACAGCTTGAACTTGCCAAGCTACAAAAGTGGGTGAAAACAAAAGGGTTGAAAGTTGTAGTGGTTTTCGAGGGCCGGGATGCGGCCGGGAAAGGAGGCGTCATCAAACGGATAACGCGGAGGACGAACTCACGCATTTGCCGGGTAGTTGCGCTTGATAAGCCCACTGAGAAAGAGCAGTCGCAATGGTATTTTCAGCGGTATGTAAACCATCTTCCATCGGCCGGAGAGATCGTGCTTTTTGACCGAAGCTGGTATAACCGGGCCGGTGTGGAGCGGGTGATGGGTTTCTGCACTGAGGAGCAGGTTGAGGAGTTTTTTAGATCCTGTCCGGAATTTGAAAAAATGTTATTGCGCTCAGGCATCATCCTGATTAAATACTGGTTTTCAGTTTCAGAAGAGGTTCAGGAAGAGCGGTTCCGAGCGCGCATGGAAGACCGGACCAGGCGTTGGAAACTTAGTCCAATGGATCTCGAATCGCGCAGACGATGGGTAGATTACTCAAGGGCTAAAGACGATATGTTCCGCTACACCGATATCAAGCAAGCGCCGTGGCACGTAGTAAACGGCAATAACAAGCGAAAAGCCCGGCTCAACTGCATCCATCATCTCCTGAACCAGATTGACTATAAAGATCTTACACCGGAACACATTGAACTGCCGGAGAAGCAGGAGAACACAGGCTACATTCGGCCACCAATCGATGAACAGACATATGTCCCGGAAATTTATTGACTTGACTGAAGGTGTGGTTAGTGCCGTTCGGGGTTTTTCAGAAGTTTGAAACAGATAATGAGACTCTTTTTGTTACAAGCCGTTTGTTATGCTTTCAAAACGAACGGTCAGTATTTAAACTGACTGTCGATTCTCATTTTCATTATTCATCTCAAAACTTCCTGAATTCGCACCTTTCTCATATGTTCCGCAACCCATTTTGCGCCAATTATTTGAGCTGAAAAAGACTTTAGTTCTCTGATCCTGAAGTATAGTGTTCAACAATAAAAAGGCCTTTTAAACTCCAAATTCAGGGTTTAATCTCCATTACGTGGCCGTGATAGGTGATTAAAAAATTTATTTTTTCAGCCAGCAAATTGTTATGTTTAGCAGGCTTAGAAAAACGCATATAAATCCCCCAAAAGTGTTTATCCCATTATAAAGCCTATCGATTTTCACAATTCCGGCTACTTCCCATCAAACTTATCTTCTTTGTGAAATTTAGTATCTGTTTATGAGAAAAACAGAGGCTATCTGACTAATAAACATACATTTAATTAATTTAAAACTGAATCATCTATATGAAAGAATTTTTTGCAAACTTCTTTAAAAAGTATGGTCTGTCTTTTATCATGGTTGCCAGCTACTTTGGCTCAGGCTCTATTTTTATTGCCAGTCAGGCAGGCGTTGAATACGGCTACGTTTTAATTTGGGCCGTGCTCGGTGCGGTTTTACTCGGTTTTATGGCTCAGGACATGAGTGCCCGCCTTGGTATTTTCGGTGATACACTAATGTCGTTTATCAGAAGTAAACTGGGTAAAAATGGGGCTTTAATTTTGGCTTTATTCCTGTCTATAGGATGTATTGCGTGGACACTTGCACTGACAGCGGCAGTTGGAAAAAGTTTCGAGATTTTAACTGCCGGCGCGTTGCCATGGCAGCCAGTTGCAGTGGTAACCGGTATACTCGCTATCATTGTTGGGGTATTGAACTATAACTACGTTGAAAAGGTGATGACCGGGATGATGTTCCTGCTGCTCATTCTCTACATTGTTGTAGCGGGAGCCAGCAGTCCGGACATGGTGGAGGTTGCAAAAGGATTTGTGCCATCTCTTCCCGATGTTGGCGCGATGATGCTTGGCGCTGCAATTCTTGGAACCACCGCGCTCTGGCCAAATTTCTTTCTGGAATCCATTTTAGTAAAAAGAAAAGGGTGGAATCAGTTGAAGCACGTGAAAATGATGCGTACCGACCTGGTGATGGGATATACGGTAGGCGGGGTTATCACGCTTGCGATTATTGTAGTGGCAGCCGCGGTTTTGCGACCGGCCGGATACACCGAACTCTCGTCATTTGTAGCCCCGGGTGAGGCGCTTGAAATTGTTCTCGGTCAGTGGGCGATGATCGTCTTTCTGATTGGGGTGATCGCCGCTGCTTTCAACAGTATTGTTCCGATTATGTGGACCGTACCGTTTATGATTCTTGAAGCTCTCGATATTGACCACAAAGATGGAGGCAGTAATGCATTTAAGTTAATTTTCGCCGCCGGAATTTTAATTGGTATGTTCTCACCACTTGTTGCACACATCACCGGCCTGAGCGTCGTAGAAATGGTGACGCTGTTCCCGGCCTATAACGGTGTTTTTGGTCTGCCTATTACAGCAGCTCTTCTCTTTTGGGCCGTGAACGATAAGAAGCTAATGGGTGAACAAACAAACGATTGGAAGCTTAACGCGGTAAATATTATTCTGGTAATCTTTTCGGCTTATATTGCAATAAACAGCGGCCGGGGTGTTCTGGAGGCGATCTTCGGCGGAATGCTTGCTTAACCCGGATGAACTCCATAAAACGAAGCTCTCGGCAGAAATTCACTTCGTGGAAATCGCTACGCTCGGAACGCCGCAAAACCTGCATCTCAAATTTGGGCTGCTATCTTTTTGTATATGTGCACTATTTTTATTGCTTTACATTAAATCACATCGTCTAAGTGAATAAACCGGGTTAAAATATACTGAATGAATCTTTTGAGTATCTTTCTGTTTTTAAACAACCTGTCTATGAGCCCTGAAATGGCGATTCTAATGTTTGTGATCGCCCTTGTCGGGGGATTTTGTATCACAACAATTGGCCCTGGCGGAATTTTTGTAACCATTGCGCTTTTTGCCCTGTTGCCTCTCGATCCCAGTACGGTAGCCGGCACAGCAAGTGCCACCTTTATCGCTACCGGAATAGTCGGAAGCCTGGGTTATCTGCGATCAGGTCACCTTAGAACTAAAGAGGCGATGAAGGGAGCGCTTATTCTCAGTATTGCTTCTGTGATCGGCGCATTTGCGGGATCTCAAATTAACACGCTTCTGGATGCCTCCACATTTGCCGTTTTGCTTGGACTCTTCGTCTTTTTTACCGGTCTTTTGATTCTTTATCGTAAGAAGAATCAACTGGTCCCCGAAAAGAAGCTTCAGATGGACACGGTAAAAGGAATGCTCTATCTGAGTGGTGTAGGAATCGCCGTTGGACTCCCGGGGGGACTGCTTGGAGTTGGCGGCCCTGTTCTGGCTGTTCCAATTTTAGTGGTTCTTGGCGTGCCCATGCTTCTCTCCGTTGCGCTGGCACAAGTTCAGTCCATCTTTATATCCGGCATGGCAACAGCCGGGTATATGATTCATGACGCGGTGGATTGGTGGCTGGCACTCTTTTTGGTTGTCCCGCTGCTCATCGGAACCGTAGCAGGATGGATGGCGGCGCAAAAAATTCGCGCGGCCCGACTGCAAATCTTCCTTGCGGTTGTGTTGGTCATTCTTGGAATCTATTTAATGGCAGGCGGAGCAACTCCGGGATCGGCTTAATTTTCTATTTTATGTTTTTCACTGATGGATTACATTAAAAAGTTAATCCCGGATCAGCGGAAGTGTGCAGCACCGGAATGATCCGCCGGTGGCCGGGGCTCCGTCAAAAAGGATTTCAAGGTACTGTCCAAAAAAGTGTGTCTGGGCTTCAGTCTCCTTATGGATCTATTG
>CAZXYQ010000071.1:0-14628 GCA_964644975.1 uncultured Rhodohalobacter sp. | reverse complement strand
AACAGTCACTTCTTTATAATCAGGATGGATTCCTTTTTTCATAACTATACAATCATTTAAATTTTCTTAGACACCAAAGATAAGGTTTCAGATAAATTATTGCAATGATCATTCTTACTCAGAATAATCATCGGGATCGAAGTCACCCATGCCCCCGAGCATCGATCCAAGCATGTCGCTGTATGAGCGCTGATCATCCAGGTCGTCTTTACCCAGCATAGAATTCTGATGAAGTGCTTCAATTACAAAATCTTTTACAGAATGCCTGTCATCCTTCTCTATGGCCTCCATTTTCTTCAGAACACCGTCGAGTCCGTCAACCGCATCAAGGCGATTCCGGTACTCTTTGTCCACAAGATGGTCCGGAAGTTCAAGTGTGTTTCCGAGTGCAAACCAATCCAGAGCGCTTTTATACGGATTCGATTTTTCATCGTCGCCCTTTTTTTGCTGCGGATCGGGAAGCAGTGATTTGAACGTTGTGTTAATAGCCTTACCGAGCAGGTGTTTTGCTACGTTAACGGCCCCCTCCTGCTCTCCTTCGTAAACCAGCTCTAGCTTACCTGTAATTGCCGGCACCATATGGTACAAATCTGTAACCCGCAGAGATGTCTGTTTCTCGCCGTTCAGCACCATACGCCTCTCGGCGGCCGATACAACTTGCTCAAGCGCAGTGATCGTCATTCGGGCAGACACGCCACTTTTCTGATCAATATACTCGCTTTCGCGCGCTTCAAAGGCCACCTGGGCCAGGATTTGCCGATAGATCTCCGGAATGTGAATCTGCATCCCGTTCTCTCTCTCAACCCACGCTTCCTGTTTAGCAATATCGCGCGCTATATCCAGTGATTTTGGGTAGTGGGTAATAATCTGCGCGTCGATACGGTCTTTCAGCGGCGTAATGATATTGCCGCGATTTGTATAATCTTCGGGGTTCGCGGAAAATGCCATAAACAGATCGAGGGGAATTCGGATATTAAATCCGCGAATTTGAATATCCCTCTCCTGCATAATATTGAGTAGTGCAACTTGTATACGCGGCTGCAGATCAGGCAGCTCATTGATCACAAAAATTCCGCGATTTACGCGCGGTATAAGCCCAAAATTAATCACCTCTTCGTTGGCCAGTGTCAGCCGTTTTGAAGCTGCTTTTATTGGATCCAGATCCCCCACCAAGTCGGCAACGGTGGTATCTGGTGTGGCCAGTTTCTCACCATAGCGATGTTCCCGGCCAATCCATTCAATTGGGGTACTGTCTCCGTTTCCGTCAATGAGATCCCGCGCATATTTCGACACCGGGTTGTATGGATCGTCGTTAATTTCAGACCCGGCAATAATTGGCATCTCTTCATCCAGAAAATTGACCAGCAGTCGCAGCATTTTTGTTTTTGCCTGCCCCCTAAGGCCAAGCAGCAGCAGATCGTGCCTGCCAAGGATAGCGTGCTGAATTTGCGGGATAACTGAGTTGTCATATCCCAGAATTCCGGGGAAAAGCTCCTCATTCGAATTCATTTTGCGAATCAGGTTCTTACGAATCTCGTCTTTAACGGAGAGTGATTTCCATCCGCTTTCCTTAAGTTCGCCAAGTGTCTTAATTTTATTACTCATTTTTTCCTTGAAGTTGTGTGGTCTGTTTAGATCTCAAAACTTAAACTGTGCCAACTTCATTTCAACCCGGGTAAAGATTTCGCAGCCAAGTCTTGAAAAGACGACAGAATATAGCCCCACAGTTCACTATGGAGTCCTCTGATCAGCGTAAGCCCGTGAAGTCCCGCAAGGGACGGCCCGCTGAACTCAGAAATCAACCTATACGCTCGGTTTTGTAATTTGCCTGAAATTGATCTGATTAGAATAACCGCTAATTACGAAAGCAACGCCGGTCTGTGTCGTTCCTTTACGGAACTGATGAACTAAACGCTCTGAAATATATCCCTATGTTAAATCATCGGGCTACATTCGGCCGTCCTTTTTTTAAAAAAAAACTAAAATAGCAAGCTTGAGACACCTCTCCGGGGAAGCAATTTTCAGGCTGCAGTACCTAATTCACACCGCCCCAGTCAAAACCCTGGCTTTTACCATTGTTTCATCCCACTCCTCATCTGGGTCTGAATCACCGGTTATGGCCCCGCCCACTGGATAGGTTAGCGTATCGCCCTGAATAACTGTAGATCGAATCACGACGTTAAAATCAAAATCACCTTCCGGTGTAAAATAACCGATGGAACCGGAGTAAATTCCTCGCCTGTAACATTCAAGCCTGTCAATCTCCTGAATAACTCTCAGTTTTGGCGCGCCCGTCATCGATCCCATAGGAAAACACGCTTTCAGTGCATCAACCGGATCTATGCCCGCCATCATATCCCCTTCAACCCTCGATATCAGCTGATGAACCGTTCCGAACGTCTGTATATCGTAGAGCTTACTCACTTTGATTGAACCCGGCTTCGAGACCCTCGACATGTCGTGCCTCACAAGATCAACAATCATCAGGTTTTCTGCCTCATTCTTCTCATTCTTGAGTTCATTCTTAAGCTGATCGTCTATCCTGGGGTCCGTATGCCTGCCAGATGTTCCCTTAATTGGTTCAGACATCAGCTGTTCCCCACTCTTTTTCAAA
The DNA here is from genome assembly GCA_964644975.1 of uncultured Rhodohalobacter sp. Classification (GTDB taxonomy): domain Bacteria; phylum Bacteroidota; class Rhodothermia; order Balneolales; family Balneolaceae; genus SW132. The sequence continues at coordinate 12,014 of CAZXYQ010000071.1, read as the reverse complement.
AACCGTTCAGGGGATGAACAGCATACCGATAGATTATCGAGCTTCAAATAACCGGCAAAAGGCACCGGGTTAATTTGTCTCATTCTGTTATAAAGCCCATAGGGATCACCATCGAACTGCGCTTTAAAAGGGTAAGAGAAGTTCATTTCATAAAAGTCTCCCTCCCTGATCATATCCTTTATTTCACGAATTGCGGCAATATACTCTTCTCTGGATATATCGGGCGCTGCATTACTGATTTTGAAGCGTGAAATTTCATTCTGCTTTTTCTCTATCGGTATCGGGTCGCCCAGTAGTTGCTCAATTTCCCCATTTTCGATCCGAAACAGAACGGAGGGTTCCATCATAAACAGATCGGGAGCGTTGTAATAGGCTCTGTTTAATGAGCTGAGAGACTCAACATAGTTCTTCATGTCGTATCCAATGTAGCCAAACAGCCAGCCCGACTCATTTCTCATTTTCTTTAAAAGACTCCATGGATTTGCGTGAAGCGTACGGCTCGCACTGCCCTCATTCCAACTAGATACTCCATCTTTGCTGATTAACTTTTTCTGCGGAAATGCTGCAAGGTAGGTTGCGGAAGATTCCGGATGCCCGTCCAGCTGAGATTCAAGCAGTACAATCTCTTTATGCGTTTCTTCTGCTGATGTTCTAAGCAGTGCCCGGTATACGGCATCTGTCAGGTGATATGTATTTAATGTTGCCATGCGGAGGTACCCTTACCGGTGTCAATGTTTAACTTCGAACTTAGCGGTTTGATCATTAACTTACACCAAAATCTGATCTCTATGAATTTTTACAAGTCTGTAGTACGCCCCATTCTTTTTCAGCTTTCTGCAGACCGTGCACACGAGCTTGCAATCGATTTTAGCAGTTTTGTGAGCCGTAGCAATCTGCTTACAGGCCTTTTAACACCAATTTACCGGAATGATGATCCCCGTCTGAAACAGCAGATTTGGGGACTCCAGTTTAATAACCCTGTGGGACTGGCGGCCGGGTTCGATAAAAACGGCACCGTTCTCAGGTTAATTGAGGCCCTTGGGTTTGGTTTTTCAGAAGTTGGCAGTATAACCGCCAATGCCGGCACTGGAAATCCCAAACCCAGAAGTTTCAGGCTGCCCGACGACCGCTCATTAATTAACAGGCTCGGACTCAACAACGACGGGGCCAAAACCGTTGTTAAAAGGCTGAAAAAAAATAAAATAACGATTCCGCTTGGGATCAACATTGCAAAAACTCATAATCCTGATATCAGCGGAAAATCAGCGCTTGAGGATTACAATTTCAGCTTTACGCTGGCCAAAGAGATTGCGGATTATATAACAATCAATATCTCCTGCCCAAACACTGCGGAAGGTAAAACGTTTGAGGATCCTGAAACACTGAACTCTCTTCTAACCCATTTAGAAGTTGGCAATGACGCTTCCGATCCTCCCGTACTGATTAAACTTTCCGTAGATCTTGATGACGGTCGTCTTAAGGAGCTTTTAACCGTAGCCGAAAATTATGCCGTAAGCGGTTATGTAGCTACAAATACCTCTTCAAGGCGGGATAACCTTACCACTCACTCTAAGACAATCCGAACTATTGGGAGTGGAGGTTTAAGCGGAAAATCCATTCAACACCAAAGCACCCGCATCATTGAGCAGATATCGGAGTTTACGAAAGGGGAGAAAACGATTATCGGTGTGGGAGGCGTTTTTACAGCTCAGGATGCTATTGAGAAGTTAAAGGCGGGCGCCGACCTTATTCAGATTTATACAGGTATGGTATATGAGGGACCGGCAATTGCAAAAAATATTAATTCAGGCATTGTTCAATACCTCGAAGAGAACGGACTTGAGCACGTTTATCAGATAAAGTCCTAACTCAAGTTCCGCAAAATGGCGATGGTTTGGCTACAAATCTTTCGGCACTCATTTGAAGTTCAGATTATTAGATTAAATAAATGGTGTTCACCTTTTCAGTGCGTATGCACTAGCCCCGTTTCGGGGCGGCATAGCCGTAGCCCCACAGGTTCACATGGTGAATCTGTGGGGTGCAAGGAGACCGAATTTTAAAGAAGCACCGTAGGTGCGACATCCTTCGAACTCTGAATTCAATCTCAGTCATAGAATTCAACCAGATAGTCTGAATCGTATTCAATATTAAATTTCTTCAGCAACTGAATATATTCGTCTTTGAACGTTCGATGTTTGTGGTGCTCTTGCTGATTTTCGATATATCGAATCACATCGGATATCTATGATTGCCAGTCACGCGGATTATTCACCAAGCCCCGAAAGCTTTCGGGGTTCACTAGAACGAGGCTCATGAGAAAATTACGCCGACTTACATGACACACTATTTTGGGCTATCACTTGTTCATGTGAAAACATTGTTACCAAATACTTAACATTGAAAAAATATCTATTCGTGAATAATTCGGGTTAACTGAATGCGCAAAATCCTGATTGCCACTGAAATTTCTTATCAATGAACATCTTTCGGTTAACAAATGCTGAAGAGTTGGATTTGATATCTCTCACAAGATCAGAGATTGAAATAGAAGGTTTGAATCCTATGAGTAAATGAATGTGATCGGGCATTCCTCCAATTGAGTATAGCTTTTGAGATTTTCCATCTACCATTCCGGAAATGTATGTATAACCTCAGTTCGATTCATTTCATTCTTCAATTTGGTCAGGATGAAGATCCGTGCAGTGTTTTTCGCAGAGTCTCGCCGATTATACCGCTGAGTTCCGCAGATATCAACATTTTACTCAGCGAAACACTGCGTATAACTCAGCGTAAATCTGCGAGTAAAACCGGTTATTGCTTTTTAGACAGCCTCAGCCTCTTATTTCGAAATTTAAGAATCGAACTCAGGTTTATATAATTCATCTCTCCATTCATTCTTAATGAAATTGGATCGGCCTTTAACGGCGAATATAATTTGTGCATGTAGCTTAGAGTAGGTATTTGGCATAATATCTCCATTAAATCGGTTTTTAACTCTTGATAAAACGATCAGAGTGAATAAAATAAAATCTGGACAAAGATGGTAGACAAAGCGTGCATAGCTACGGATATACCTTCCCGTAGCGGGACTCCCAAATTTTATGCTCGCTCTTAACCCAAAGCCACCGCTGCGCAGTGACTTTGGGCTACGGATATGTCGCACCTCTGGTGCTTTGAGAATCTATGGTATTTGGAAAAATTGCTTTTTAGTATCCATATGAACATTGATTTCCGGTGCGGGTTAGGATGGAAGACTGAACAGGAAGCTTATCCAATATTAAAAATTATGTATGTAGCACTACAGATCGTTGTTTAAAGGAAAATGAGGCTGATTTATAAGATTTTGCGGAAGTTAAGCTAAGCCTTTAGATAACCACTTCAGTTCTACCGCGTTCGGTACTGAAACGTATAATTGCACTCAATCGGGGTATCGCTGTCATGCGGTGAAAACCGAAGAGTTGCCTCTATTGCTGCTTCAAATGCCTGTGGAATTCCGGTCCGGTCCATTCTGCTTACCTGCTCATATTCCAGAACTTCTCCGTCCGGGGAGATGACAAGACGATAGGTAAGTTCACCCTGCATGGATGTTCTGGAAGCCCAGCTTGGATAAGATATGCTATCGGTAAACTGATCCATGCCCCCGGCGATTTCAAGATCCGGGTATGCCTCACTGCATTCCATCACCTCACCCGGGGTCAATTCAATCGGCTCCGGGGCTTCATCGCTTAAGCTGTCAGGAAGTACCGCGGCTGGCGGGTCGGGGCGCTGCAGGCTCCGCCTAAGCACTTGTACTCTCGGCATTACCGAACTTGAGGCATATCTCGATTCAATGGTATCAAGAACTAATCTTGTACTATCCCAGTAAGCGCCTTCAAATGGAAAGATTGCGTGAAAATCGGGTTCAGCTATCGTTGAATCCGCAATCTGTTTCCAGTGGCTCAAATCAGCTTCTGCCAGTGTCGTATCCTGAACCATTACTTGTGCTGAATCTCTGAGGCTGGAAAATTCCTTCTGCTGCTGGTCCCACTGCTGTTGTGATGAGTACCAGTTTTGAACTTTTTGCAGTGAATCCGGCTCATTCAATCGTGCGGCCCTCATATACTCTTTTGCCGCCTCAAACAGCAGCAGCGGACGCTGACTTTCAAGTGCACCGGTTGCAGCGAGCTCTTTAAGCTGACGGGCATTTTCGGCGGGATTACTCCCTTTGTTACGTTCCAGATCCATGTACATATCCTCTACAAATCTCTCATCTTCGATATAATCGAGATCATTAGGCATATCGAGCCTATAGGCCGTTCTGCGCGCAAATTCTGTGCGCGGGTACTCCTCAATGAGGCGTCTTCCCCAATAGAGTGCCCGCTGCCTGTCGCTGTTTGCCATCTCAATTTCTGATAGCGTATAGAGAGACCTCGGAATGAGATCAGGGCTGAAGTCATTTTCTACGATTCTCTCGTAGTAGACTTTTGCGCTGTCTGGCATGTTAAGGGAGAGGAAAAACACATTGCCAAGCGAGTAGTACCGGTTTTCTATTCTTGCTCTTAAACTATCCTGTTGCTGTTCAGAAAATGGAATTTCGCTGAGATCTATACTTACCTGTACACCCGGCTGCCTCTCTATAACTGTTTCATCAGGAGGTACCACTTCTCCATCTTCGATATTTAATTGACTAAGCCCTTCGGATGATCCTGCAGTTCTTATGGAAGCGCGACGCCGCCAGTTGTCGGCCAGAGGGCGATCTCCCCATACAGCCTGAAACTGGATGCTGGCATCCGCAAGCATCATCTGATTTCGAATGTTCAGGAATCCATACTCTGTGGCTTCGGCTGCTTCAGCAGCAGATTCTGCCGTCGTCTGTTCAACATTTATAGCCTGGTCTTGCTGGCGCTGTCGCCGCTGCATCTCTTCCTGAATCTCCTGTTGACGCTGACGTTGAATATCCGCAATTACGGAGTCGAACGCTTCCGGTTCGAGCTGCCCAAGGTAGAGCAGGCTATCCATATGGGCAATCTCTTTTGTTACACGCGCGTAATCGCCAAATGATGCCGCCAGCGCACGGGCATCAAATCCTTCTGGTAATCGATTTTGATCCACACGTTCCTGCGATGCAGAATCGTAATAGGCTGCAGCCATTTCGAAATTCCCGATGTCAAAACGGTACACTTCAGCCATTCCGTTAAAAACTTTGGCTCTTGTAAGCGGCCGTGGAGATTGAATTGGGTTTCGCAGCACTTGTTCATAAAGTTCCAGTGCCCGGTTCGGTTCACCTCTCAGCTGCACCGTTCTGGCCACCTCGTATTGAAGCTCTGTGCGCAACTCGGTGTTTTTATCACTTCTCTCCATGCTTCTGTAGAGATTGAAAGCTTGGTCGTACTCTCCGATGCGGCGCGCAACTTCTGCCTCTTTACGGTTGGCATTAAACAGCAGATCATACGACGATACCGATCGGTGAACGCTGCTGTATGCCAGGCGTGCGTCCTCAAAGTTTCCAAGCTGCTCCAGAACTTGTCCGTGCAGAAAATGAGCTCTCGATTCTGTGTCTCTGTCATTTAAGTTACGAATGCTCAAGGCCAGCAGATCACTCGCTGCTGTCCAGTTCTCCTCTGCTACATTCATCTGAGCAAGCATAACACGTGCTTTTGCCAGTATTTCAGAATCCCAATCGTTAATCAGCTCAATTTCGCTCTGTAAAAACCGAAGGCCTTCCGTGTAGCTCCCCATCTGGTTATACACTCTTGCCTGCCAGAAAACTGCTTCCTGTTCAGTTATTCCCGATGTAATGGTTTGCAGTTCCTGAAATTTTTCAAGGGCGGCAAAAAATTCAGACCTGTAAAAATAAGACTTCCCGATAATGGCTATTGACGGCTCTACATACTTCGACTCGGGATGGTCCCGAAGGATTGACGCACCCGTTTCTATTGCATCCTGAAACTCCTGCAAGCCGGCATTTGTAGGGGGCAGAAACACCTGGATTGGCTGTTGCGGATTTACATCGGGGGTTTGCCGCTCATTTTGTTCCAAACCGTTGCCAAAATACTGCTTCGCATTGTAGAAGGTATTAAAATAGGCGTTAAAGTTCTTCCATGGCTGCTCGAGCGGAGTGCCGCAGCCGGTAATGATGATGGCAATAAGCGCTATTTGTAACCCTTTTTTCACTATCGGATTAACGCTCCGAATCTTCCTGAATTGTACTCACTTTCACCATATTGGTGCGGCCTCTTTTGGAAAGTGGCATTCCGGTGGCAATAATTACCCGATCTCCCTTCTCTACCAGGCCGTTTTGCTCAAGATAATCCTCCATTAGTTTCACACTGCTGTCGGTATCAAACATTTCATTGAGCTGCACAGACTCTACTCCCCAAACAAGGTTGAGCTGGCGCCTTACAATTCTACTCTCTGTAAATGCTACAATCGGGACTTTTGGACGGAATTTGGCAATTCGTCTCGCTGTGTTACCTGAGTGCGTGAGTGTACTAATCGCTTTAGCCTCAACATTGTTGGCGATCGTAACACAGGAGTAGGCCAGCGATTCAACAATCTGTTTCTCTTTCCATTCCGGTTTACGATACTTCAGGCTGTAGTACATATCTTTGGAATTCTGTTCTACCGACCGGATGATTTTGACCATCGCCTGAACAGATTCAACAGGGTATTTACCTGCGGCTGTTTCCCCTGAAAGCATCACAGCGTCTGTTCCATCCATCACAGCGTTTGCTACGTCAGAACTTTCAGCCCTTGTTGCCCTAGGATTACTGATCATCGAATCGAGCATCTGCGTGGCTGTGATAACCGGTTTGCCGGCTGCCCTGCAACGGTCAATAATTTTCTTTTGAACCATTGGCACTTTTTCGCTCGGAATTTCTATTCCAAGATCACCTCGTGCTACCATAATGCCGTCGGACTCTTCAATAATTTCATCGAGCACCTCTACCGCTTCCGGCTTCTCAATCTTCGATATAATTGACGCATTACTGCCAGCTGCACGAACTCTTGAGATAACATCCTGGACATCCTTTGCCGATCGTACAAACGACATCGCAACAAAATCAACTCCGATTTTCAGCCCAAACTCAAGATCTTGAATATCTTTTTCTGTCAGAGATGACATAGAAATGTTTACATCCGGAAGATTGACCCCTTTGCGCGACTTGAGCGTTCCACCCACGACAACTCGTGCCTTCAGAGAAAACTCATCTTTTCTGATGATTTTGAGTTCAAGAAGCCCATCATCAATCAAAATCTGATTCCCCTCGCTGGCATCCTCAATCAGTTTGGGATAATCAATCGGAACCAGTTTTGACGTTCCAGTAACATCTTTCGTGGTGATTTCAATAATATCACCTTTTGTAATTTCCTGTTCACCGTTCTCCATTATACCAATCCTGATCTTGGGCCCCTGGAGATCCATTAGAACAGGAATAGAGTATTGATGCTTCTTTGCCACTTCACGTACATAACCTATTGTTTTCTTATGGCCTTCATGCGAACCGTGTGAAAAATTGATTCTGACAACGTTCATACCTGCCCTGTACAGTCTTTCAATCTCTTCAAAAGTGTTAGAACTGGGGCCAAGTGTACAAACGATTTTTGTTCTTCTCGAACCTAAAAGCATAAATTTAGACTGTTTGGATATTAAATGATTTGGATCAAATATAAGCAATTATAGCCTGTTAATAAGAGAATTAATAATTCTGTATATGAGATGTGATTTTTCAGCGTTAAATAAATATGGTGCGCTTGTAATACAATGGTATTCGCTGTTTTGATGTAAACTTTTTTAAAGAGCTTTTTAATTATAACAACACTAATGTAAAGTCAAATATAAAATATCGGTCGAAACCTGTCAGCACCCACTGGATCTGACAGCGTTGGATTTTGCGTGAAAAATGCTTTGCATAAACCTTTTCTCGAAGTTTTCGACGCTGACAAAAACCCGCAAAAGCCTGAGTATCGGGACCATAAAAACACTGGCATCGGGAATGCTCATATGTTATACAAACAAGTATAAAACTATTGTCCGGGACGGCTATTAAATTCACTCCGCACATCTGTTCGATACATTTTCTCGTGCTTAGAAGCACATAATACATTGCGACGGTTTAATTCACAGAAAATATTTTATGAGAATCAATGCACAAAAGTTTGTGTTTAAACAACTATAACTGCAGAACAAACTTGTATTCGTAATATTTTATTTGTTAAATGAAGCTATGATATTTGGACTAAAAATACCCTTTAAAAACCTGACCCTGTTTGGTGTTCTGTTCATGTTTATTGGCTGCGCCAGGTCAATGAATCCTGATATTGAGAGAGGAAGCATGTTTCAGTTTCAGGATGGATATCCTGAAGTGCGAATGACGGCCATTGGCTTGTTGAGCGAGACCGACAACCCATTCATTAGCGTAAGTACAGAAATTGTGTATGGAAGCCTCATTTACCGTACAGTGGATGATATAACATTCGCGGAGGTGACGGTCGAAATCAGAATCAACCAAATTAACGGCGATTTTTCGAAATCTTCACGCGATCAGATCGAAGTGATCTCGGATGATTCAGGCAACTACATGAACCAGGAGGTATTTAGCTACGACAGAGATCTTGACGTACGGCCGGGCGCATACAAAATCGAAGTCTCTGTTACGGATAACAGCTCCGGCAGAACTGTGGTCAGAGAAACGGAGACGTTGATACCCGATCCCGAAAATCCGATAACAAATCTTACGTCCATCAGGCTATCAGGAAAAATTAACCAGTTAAGGCCAAATTTTACACCTATCACCACCTACGATGTACCCTCCAGAATTGACAGCCTTAAGTTTCAGTTTCAGGTAACCAACAACGATGTTGAAGATCCGCTTACCATTAATGCGACACTGATAAAGTACGATTCTGACTCCACAGCCGCACGCAGACTCAGCTACAACAATTACTCAACGTCATCTATTCAGTACCGCGGAATTGACGTTCGAAATCCTGAGGAGATAGATAGTAATGTGAGGATTTTGGAACAGGCAGGCAGTGTGCTGATTGAATTTAAATACGCACTGCTCAATCGTGGCAACTACAGATTTGAGGTTGAAACGGTGAACCAGGCGGGCGATGAGATCTACAGGGCACGAGACTTCGCTATAAAAGGTCGAAACTACCCCTCAGTTGCATCCTCAAGAGAGATGGCAGAACCGTTGATTTACCTCATGGATGAACGGAGACACGAAGAGATGATGCAGATCCAGGATCCCGACTCGCTGAAAGAGGCTGTAGACAGGTTCTGGCTCTCTAACGTTGGCAGCCAAAGCAGAGCGCGCTCCGTCATTAATCTTTATTACGAGCGCGTGGAACAGGCCAACAAACAGTTCTCTAACTTTAAAGAGGGTTGGAAAACAGATATGGGAATGATATATATCCTTTTTGGCCCGCCATGGTATGTAGATAGAAGCCTCAACAGAATGCAGTGGTCATACTCCTACGACAGACGCGACCCAAGAAGAAATTTCTTTTTTGAACGGAATCGGAATCCAAACGAATACTACCCGTTCAATCATTACATAGTTGAAAGAAGCCAGAACTACTTCAACGTGGTCTACCAGCAGACTGAACTGTGGAGAAGCGGACGGATACTTGAGGCAAATTTGTGATTTTTTGTTCTTGAATAATCATCAAATAAACCTCTCAAAATAATTTTCCTACGTATCTATCCTGTCTATAGCTGAAGCATTTACCATGATATTTTGACGAAACTGATCATTAATATAGTCGATGTTATCTTCATCTCTCGGATCAACAATAGTTCCGTCATCGGCATTAACAAGTACTTTGAGCGCTTCAATTGTCATTTCTAAAAGCAACGTTTCATTATTGAAGGTAAGACGCGCTTCCGGATAGCTGAACTGTTTCATAAATTCAGGATCTGACCGGTATTGAAACGATTCGCCATTTATGATACCGTTAATAACGAGCGAAAAGTTGCCAGTATTTCCAAAAAACTCAGAATCAGCGATATTGTCAGACGTACTTACGGGTTGAACATAAATATCATACCCTATAAATCTGTTTAGGTCAGGAAACCCAAGGGACGTTGAGATAACTAAGTTTTCAGAATCAAGCTGATCATTAAAAAACACAATAAATGTGTCAATACGATCATCTGATCCAATGACAATCGAATCTACATCCGTAACCGTAAACCGGTCCATAGAAAACTTAAACTCATTCACGACAAGGGTGTCCGTGCCGGATATATACTCATTGCCAACGTCAGGCACTTCAAACGTAAGATCAATGCGACCGGGCTGGTCCGGCTCCGAAGTCTCTAAGCAAGAAATAGAAAGAAAACTAAAAGCAATAAGCAGATATAGGTATTTCATCAATAAATAAATTTAAAATAATGGGATTGGTTTTCTAAAATGGGCGGCAAACGTAACACAATTCACCGTACATGAAAACAGTTCTTCTTTAATAATATTGTTTTCAACCAGAAGGTAAGAAACTGGATATATAATTTTTCATGTCCAACAGAAATAAAAAAAGCCGCGTCAGTAAGACGCGGCTTTATCCCTAAATAAATATTGGGCGAACTTTAGATTTCGATCCCTGTTTATTCAACGGTTACCGTTGCTTCATCACCTACAGCAACAAATCCTGCACCGTCTTCAGAGACAATAAATGCTCTCAAAGCTGGTTTCTGAGCAGGAATTCTACCGCCATCTGCATCGAGTCCGGCTGGGCCGAGATGGGCCATTGCAAAGAACGTAGCTGTTTCAGTAATGAAAGCTTCTTCCCGTACAGGAGCATCATCGCCTGGAGCTACAGCTTCTAATACATCAATCACTACGTTGTTATGAACGGTATTGAAGGTAAGATCCTCTTGTGAGATTCCTACAAAAGCGCCAATGGCACCTTCTTCATCCACAGCATGCAGATCGATGGAGATTAAGTCAGCTCCGGAAGATCCGCTGTAGAGTACCTCAATAACATCTACAGATACAGTATTCGTAGAATCCGTAACGTTTACATCACTCCATTCAAACTGGGCGACCGCATAGATTGCGGCAACGCCGCTGCTTGCAGCAACATTTCCGAATGTATCTTCTGATACTGTTCCGTTATCGAGGGTGGCCTGTGAAACTTGTGAACCACGAATGACGTGTGCAACATGGTCTACAGGAGAGGCTCCCTCAACATTAACAACTACTGAGCCATCACGAAGATTTGAATCAAGTATAGTAAAACCGGCAATGGTTTCACCTACAAATGAATCTCCGGCGGGGCTTGTTGTGATCACAACTGCGTCACCGGCCTGGCCTGTAATGTTACTGACAACAAGATTGAAGTCGTCAGCACGCAGATCAAGAGCCTGTGACTGCAGAGCTGCATTTCTGCCAAATTCAGATATGGCAATAGTGGCCTGCATAAGGTTTGGTGATGGAATCACTCCATCTGTAGCCTCATCGATGTTTACAACCAGACTTGCATTACCTGCGCCGCTATCCAGTATTTCTATATCAAACGTAACGGTACTTGAGTTGGGCTCAATCGTTGCCTGATTAGAAATGAAGTTGTAATGAACGCCTTCCACCGCTGAAGATGATTCATCAGCGGAAACTGTTACAGTAACAGGATTGCTTCTCTGTGCGCCGATCAACTGTATTTCTACAGATGCTGTACCGGTTATTTCAGAGACTTCCTGGAACAGTGGTTTAAATTCTACCTGTGGATCACCATCGAACGTTCTGGCTGCGTCGCCATCGTCGAAGAGATCGTTCAGACAGCCCACAAATAGCAGTGGTACAAGTGCTAATACGATTAATTTAAGTTTCATAATATTATTTTTGAAATTTTTATTGGCGTTCAATTAATTAGTTATATCCGGGATTTTCTTCAAGCTCCGGGTTCACATTGATCAGGCCCTGACCAATTGGAGCAAGAATTCTGTAAGAAGTATTATACTGCATCTTCAAACTGCCATCCGGATTTCTGATGTCACGTCCAAGACGTTTCAGATCCCAGAATCGGTGACC
>CAZXYQ010000070.1:0-14825 GCA_964644975.1 uncultured Rhodohalobacter sp. | reverse complement strand
TTTTTCGGATCAGGGAAACGGGATTAAAACTTCGTTTTGACATAAGTAAACAGCTAACAATTATAGATTTATTTACGGAAAGGTAGTATTTCTATAGATTAAAAAAAGAATAGCGAACTATTTGAAATAATTTCCGATAAATCATTTCTTATGCGGACCCACAAAAGTGAACCAAAATGATTATATGCCGATACGTTAAAGCGTATACAACTCACCTCTGGTTTACCATACATTGATTCGTTCAGTTAATAATGCCTATTTTGTGGTGATCTACATGACTGTCTAAACCTGATTTCGATTCTAAATCCTCATTAAATGATCAAAAGAAGTCTCCCCAAACAAGGGGCTCATTTTTTGAACACACAGCGTAAGCGTAGTGAAATTTAGAGGGGTGTTCATTGTTTTTAATAAATTTTGATGAACATCCCCCTCACTCCCCCTTTTTTAAGGGGGACTTTTACAAGTATGATTTAACAATCGAACTCAAGTTCTAAGATGTATCATCTTTTTAAACTGAATGTTGCAGGTACATCACTATCAAAGCCTGCCATGAAATTACCAACTGTTTGATTTATGAAGGTTTTAGCAAATCAACATCTCTATAAATTCCGCAAACTTCTGCCTGATACCGTTGACCTGCACCTGTTTGATCCGGCACATCTTCCCGATAACACGCCGGAATATGACGCACTGTTTGTCAACACCACAACTCCCATTAATTCTGAAACGCTTCCGGAACCGGGCAATCTCAAATTTATTGCTACAGGATCATCCGGCACGGATCACCTGGATCTTGACTACCTTACCTCAAAACAGGTTAAAACAGCAGATGCCGCCGGCTGTAATGCCGCAACAGTAGCTGAATATGTGATCACATCCATACTCTGTTTACAGCAAAAGACCGGGGTTCCGCTGACCGATTTTACCGTTGGAATTATTGGGGTGGGACATGTCGGCACCGAGGTTTCACGGATGCTGACCCGTTTCTCTATTCCTCATATTTCTTACGATCCACCAAGGGCAGATCGTGACACAGATTTTTATACGGCGCATTTTGATGAGCTAAAAACGTGCAATATCCTCACGTTTCACACGCCATTGACCTACAGCGGCAGCTATCCAACACACCATCTGCTGAACAGATCCTGGTTCCGGGGGGCAGAATACCGGTTGCTGATTAACACATCGCGCGGTGATGTAATTGACGAGAAACTTATTCTGGCTGAGCTGGAATCCGGGCGCCTGTCGAGTGCAGTCATTGATGTTTGGCACAATGAGCCCCGGTTTAACCCCGATTTAGCCTCGCGTGCCCTGTTTGCAACACCTCATATTGCCGGCTATTCGGTTCAGTCAAAAATTCGCGCCTCCGAAATGATCATACGGCAATTCTGCGATTACATGGGAATCGACAGGCCCAAACCTTTTGAGCAGCAAAAGCAGTTTGTTGACCTCAAGGGAGATTACAGTTCACTCAGCCAAATTTTGCTGGATCTTCATCCAATCAACCGGTACAGCCGTCAGCTTAAAAAAGCGTTGGATCTGCCAGATAAACAGCGCACTAGAACATTCATATCTCTGAGATCAGGAACCTCGTTGCGGCACGAATTTTCGCAACTTCAGATCAGCGGTCACTATCTTGATCACTTTCCTGAATTAAATCTTCTCCGTATTGATCCGAAATAGCTCGAACGCGTTCTGTGTTGTGGTATTCGCAATTTCTTCCAGGGTTAACTCCTTCAATACTGCTAAATTTTCCGCGGTGTATTTCATAAAAGCCGGTTCATTGCGTTTTCCTCGCTTCGGCTCGGGTGAAAGGTAGGGAGCATCTGTCTCCAGAATAAGCCTGTTGAGGGGCATTTTTTTAACCGTTTCATCTACGCCCGCATTTTTAAACGTTGATACGCCTCCAACACCCAGGTAAAGGCCCAGATCAAGCGCTCTTTTCCCTTCATCTTCCGAGCCTGTAAAACAGTGCCAAACTCCGGTCAGGGTTCCATCCTGTTCTTCTTCAATGATATCCAGCAGATCTGTTGTACTTTCCCGGTTGTGGAGTACAACCGGCTTCTTCAGGGCTTTTGCTACCCTGCAGTGCATCTTCAGGCTCTCTTTCTGCTGATCCACGCTATCAGTGCTCCAGTAGTAGTCCAGGCCGGTTTCACCTACAGCTACAAAATCCTCCGATGTGCACGTTTCAGCAAGCTTTTCTTCTTCATTAAGGCGTGACGAATTTACTTCACAAGGATGGATACCCATCATTTTATAGAATGTTATTTTGGGGTGAACAAGTTTTTTCATCTGCTCAAGAGATACCCAATCGATGGCGGGTAGGTAAATATGCCGGATTCCAGCTTCAAAAGCTCGTTTTAGCACATTGTCAAGATCATCATCAAACGAATCGAGGTAGAGGTGGGAGTGGGTATCGGAAAGATTCACGAAGTATACAGATTTGATTTAGTTTTTACAGCTACTCAAAACTACGAAGAATCTTTTCCAATGAAGAACAGCTATTTTACCGCTGATGATACTCTGCTAATCCTTCAATAAGTTTCGCTTTTACCGAGCAGTTACTGTAGCTTCTTCTCTTAACGATAGTAAGCAAAAGATTTTTTTGGGCAACGGATAGACCTCCGGTAAACACAATCGGTTCATCAGGTTCAGGTGACAAAAGTGTAAACTGCGAATCCAGAAACCCTTCAATACACCCTTCTAAAATTAAACGGAGCTGTTCTGTTTCCCCGTCTTTGTAGATCATACCGGCAACCGCAGCCAGTTCCCTGTTGGGGTGATCATTGCCGTAAATCCTGGTCATCCAGTGCGAATAATCACCGTTCGCAAGCCTCTTTTTTACGATGTTGTGAGTTTCCCGGTTCAATTGATTTCGGAAATAGGACCGGAGTATGAGCCTTCCCAGGTCCGCTGCGCTTCCCTCATCTCCTATTGCGTAGCCCAGAGACGCTGTTCGCTCGGTGATCTCCCCGTTTGAATATCTCCCGCAAACCGATCCCGTCCCGAGAATAGCAATCACGCCGGCTGTATGCCCGAGATGGGCACGGGCGGCACCGGTCAGGTCGTCGAAAATCTCTGCCTCACACAGGGGAATCGCTTGCACAAATGAGCTCCTGATTGTCTCAATGGGCTCCCTGCCGTGGCAGCCTGCACCATAAAAAAACACTTTTTCCGGTATAGCGGAAAGCTTACCTGTAACTATTTTCAGTTCAGCCAGAATAGTCTCTGCGGTGTTATATCCTGGGTGGAGGCCCTTTCCGGAAAAAAACTCTGTTTTCTCACTATTAATAAAGGCCCAATCTGTTTTCGTACCACCGCTGTCAGCAATTAAAACGTTCATTCGCCTCATGAATCTCTGTGTAGTTTACATTTTATGAATAGCACGATGAGATTTTTTTTGCCCAGAGTCAATTCGCTTTTTTTGTTTAAATGATTCTTATCTCGCTCGATGCTTTTGTAATTTACGGTTCAATGTCATAAAAACAAGCCGGCTATGAGTTTAACCTACACCAACTACCTGAACGTTGATAAGCTATTGAAGCTCCAGGAGCCAAAATCAGACCCTGAAGAGCACGATGAGATGCTATTTATCATCATTCATCAAAGCTACGAACTCTGGTTTAAACAAATTCTGCACGAGTTTGATAAACTTAGAGCCGACCTTGAGAAAGGAAACACCTGGGCATCAGCTAAAACTCTGCGGCGTATCCTTACGATTTTGAAAACAATGGTCTCCCAGGTAGACATACTGGAAACTATGACGCCGCTCGAGTTCAACAGCTTTCGCGGTTTTCTGCAGAAGGCCAGCGGATTTCAGTCGGTTCAGTTTCGAGAAATGGAGATCATCTGCGGCATGCGATCTCAGTACATTATAAAAGTACACGCCGATCAGCCAGAACTTCAGCAACAGTTATTAGACAGAGAAAAAGAATCTACGCTATGGGAAAGTTTTTGCAGCTACCTTCAGCAAAGAGGGCATCCCGTTGCCCCCCCCCCGCCCGTTTGAACGAACAGGGGCTGGTTCACGAACCGTCTGAAAAAAACCAGGCCGCTCTCGTTGATATTATGAATAATGACCCGGAATCGGCCCTGCTCTGCGAACTTTTTGTGGATTATGATGAAGGGTTGCAGGAGTGGCGCTACCGGCATGTGAAAATGGTAGAGCGCACGATCGGGACCAAAAAAGGAACCGGTGGTTCGGATGGGGCCAAATACCTCAGGCAAACGTTGAACAATCCAATATTCCCCGATCTTTGGGAAATTCGGACGCAGTTTTGAACGAGCACCCCAATCACTTGGTTTTACTGGTGATTACTACGGTGAAGAGCTGAAATGAACCAATTCGAGGCAGAACCCACGAGGTATCAAATTATAATCCATAATATTTGTTCAATTTTGAGTTTATTTAAGTATCCCTCCGTCAGCTGACTGAGGGCAGTTAGGAATTATTTTCTGTACTTAACAACAAAAAATGAACACTTTCGAACTCAGAGAGTCATCCCCCTTCAATGGGGGACTTCTATTTTTTGACTCAAAGTATCGGGGTATTAAACCACTTATGATTCAATGGCAAGCACCGAACTAAACGAAAAAAACTACCTGCGAATCTGCTTTATTAACTGGGCCCTTTCCGTGCCGCTATTACTGCTATTTGCCTGGCCTTATTTTATTATTTCGGAGCTTTTTAGCATTCCTAAAATAATCTCCTTTCCTGGGTCTATTCTCTTTGGACTGCCATTCATGCTAACGCTTCTTCACGGTCATGTTACAATGGCCGTTGGCGCCGTTCACCGGGAACACTATTATAGTTGGCTGCAAAACTATCCGCTGACCTACGGTCTGCTCTTTCATCCTGTTGTTGTAAGAACCCGTTTCAGGCTGAGCCTCTTTTTTACCAGTATTATACTGTTTACAGCCGGGTACCTGCTGGCCTGAAATGACTTACCGTCATCAAATAAACCCTTTTAGCATAAGCGCAATTAAGAGCGCAAGTAGTGCAGACAGAAGCGTACCGATCAGCACATATTCTGCAAATGTTCTGTTTTCAAACTCCTTGTAACGAACCACACCCTTTGCTGTTAAAATAAAGCCAATCGCAGCATACTGCCCCGCTATTGTAAAAAGGTAGATAAAGATTCGCTCCAGCATTCCAATCACCCTGCCCGTATTGTACTGCTGATCAGTTACTGTCTCATCCGCCTTCCCGATAGGATCAAGCTTCAATAATTTTAAACTATACCTGAGAACAATATTCATCTCGTTCATTACCAGCAGACCGCCAAATAGTAGGATCAACACCGATAACGCACTGTCAGCTACGAAAGGTCCTGATTCATACAAAAAGTCAACGATTGAACGGTCCATCTCGGCATTTAGCAACGGGCTGAGTATCGTTCCAACAGATATGATGTGCACTAATAAACTGATCAGCCTGTTTCTGTAGAGTGTTTCAACAGACCGTTCCAGGTAAATCATCCATACCGGATACAACAGCAGGTAGATCAGCAAAATGCCCCATGCTATGTTCACTTCCATAAACAGAAGAGAAAGAAGCGGAAGCGACGCCATCTTCAGGATCGATCCGGGTGATGCTCCATCGTCTTTGAACGTAAGGCTGAGCCTTGAGAGCAGAATCAGATTCAGGGTTACAAAAAACAGCAGTAGATTCATGGGTCTGATAGTTTCTTTAATTCGATGCTTAAAAGTGCATTGATGTTATTCTTCAGTTCAATAATAAGAGCCAAATCACCATCATCACGGTTTTTATACACCGCCGTCTCAGATATGTTTACCTCTTTTGCGATCTCTTTTACCGGCCATCCGTCGTTTATCTTCACCAGAATTTGATAGCGAATCTTTTTCCAGCTCAGCATCTCTTTCGACAACATTTTCAGCGAGCTGTTAATGAGGCTCAGAACGTGCAGGCTCTGCTCGGCCTCCTCTGCACACCTCATTTTCGCGATGAAAAGCCGGTCTGTTTTTTTCAACTCTTCAATTCCATCGCGAGCTTCATGAAAAGCGGGGCCATCCATCCCGATTGCCTGTGATTTGTTGATTGGAGTCACAATCCTGCCAATAGATATTGAAAAACGGACAGATACCGGATGGAGGGCAGCCAAAATTTTCCAGCAATCATCCATAACAGTTGACATTCCTGAGTAAACCGCCTGAAATTCATCGCCCAGCGTTATTGTATGTGGCGACAAAACCGGGTTCTCTTCATTATCAATCTGATTGAAGACTTCTAAAAGCTTCATTTGGGCTTCTTCGCGTTCAGCCTCATTTAGCATCCTGGACCCAATAATATCTCCAATGAGTACAACCATAAACGTACGCTCTTTTATTTAACCAATTCAGTTTAAAATACACTATTTTAACTAATATAGTTGAATTATTATATTTTCAACCAAATTAGTTTAATTTATAAATTTTAAACCAAAACAGTTAAATCGGGTTATATAAAAAGAAAGTTATCCCGGAATATTCACCAAGCCATTTTTTGCACGCGAAGCGAAATTTTTTGGAAGCAAGGCAAAGTGAAAATAGCGGCGCAATGGCACTTTAATTACGTGAGTAAGCTATTTTCGCTTAAACGCAGCTCACGGGAACATTTCGCATCACTTCATGATAGTTCAAAATTGGCCCCCTGCTTATTTTAAACAAGATCAATATTATTAATGCCTTACACTATAATACAGTTGAATTTGTGAATAATCCGCGTTATTGCATAGAAGTCAGAGTGCGACCAAAAAAGCCGGCTCTAAAGAAAGCCGGCTTTTTTTAATAACTGCCATGTATTTAACCCGGTTTGTTAATAGGCTGCCCCATCTTTGATATCCTCCACAACGGAAGGATCAAGCAGGGTGGAAACATCGCCGAGGTTGTCAAGATCATTAGCAGCGATTTTCCTCAATATCCGTCGCATAATTTTTCCTGATCTTGTTTTTGGAAGCCCGGCAACGACCTGAATTTTATCCGGTTTTGCAATCGGGCCAATAATCTTTGTTACAAGATCATGGATCTCTTTCTTGAACGCTTCGAGGTTATCAGGGGTTTTTTCACAAATCATAAATGCAAACACACCCTGCCCTTTCACGTCGTGCGGATACCCCACAATAGCGGATTCCACAATATTTTTGTGCTCATTAATTGCGTTTTCAATTTCAGCTGTACCCAGCCTGTGCCCGGAAACATTCAGCACATCGTCTACACGGCCGGTAATTCTGTAATACCCATCTTCATCGCGCCGGCAGCCGTCGCCCGTAAAATAGTGGCCTTTGTAAGCGCTCATATACGTGTCGATGTACCGTTGATGATCTCCCCAAACCGTGCGCGCTATCCCGGGCCACGGATGCTTAATACAGAGGTTACCGTTCACACCGTTGCCTTTGATCTCTTTGCCCTCTTCGTCCATCAGAACCGGGCTTATTCCGGGCAGTGGAAGTGTGGCAAAACCGGGTTTTGTTGGAGTAATTCCCGCAAGAGGTGAAATCATAATACCGCCTGTTTCCGTCTGCCACCAGGTATCCACAATGGGGCAGTTACCGCCGCCAATGTGGTCATTATACCAGTTCCACGCCTCCTCGTTAATCGGCTCACCCACGCTTCCAAGCACTTTCAAAGAGCTCAGATCGTACTTTTTAACGTAATTGATATCGTAACTCATCAGGGCGCGAATTGCTGTTGGTGCCGTATAAAAGTGCGTTACCGCATATTTTTCAACCACTTCCCATAAACGGCCGGCATCAGGGTAGACGGGTGTACCTTCAAAAATAATGCCGGTGGCCCCGTTAAAAAGCGGCCCATACATTATATAGGAGTGGCCTGTAATCCAGCCGGCATCAGCCGTACACCAATAAACGTCTTCTTCTTCCACCTGGAATACATTTCTGAATGTATAGCTCGTGTACACCATGTAGCCGCCGCACGTATGCAAAACGCCTTTAGGCTTTCCGGTTGAGCCCGATGTATACAGAATAAAGAGTGGATCTTCGGCATCCATCTCAACAGCGGTGTGACTTTTTGATGCATTCCGAATCAGCATATGCCACCATTCGTCACGCCCTTCAACCCAGTCGATATCACGGTTGGTGCGCTGGCAAACAATCACGCTTTTAACATTAGGGCAGCTTTCAAGAGCCTCATCAGAAATATCTTTCAGCGGTACGTGTTTATCGCCGCGTCTGAGTCCGTCGTTGGTAATCAGCATTTTTGCATCACAATCGTTGATACGCTCGGCCAGCGCCTGGGCTGAAAAACCGGCAAAAACAATGGAGTGAACTGCCCCTATCCTTGCACATGCAAGTGAGGCTATAATCAGCTCCGGAGTCATGGCCATATAAATACAGACCCTATCCCCTTTCTCCACGCCCTTACTTTCCAGAACGTTTGCAAACCGGCAAACATCCTCATGAAGCTGACGGTAGGTGATGGTTCGCCGGAAACTATCCGGGTGGTTTGGCTCAAAAATAAATGCGGTTTTATTTCCAATTGTATTTAAATGACGGTCCAGCGCATTTTCGGTAATGTTCAGTTTTCCACCTTCGAACCATTTAACATCGCCTTTTTCAAAACCACCGGAATGGACTTTATCCCAGCTTTTCCTCCAATAAAATGTGCCCGCTTCATGTTCCCAAAACTTCAGGCGGTCCGCCTCGCTCTGCTTATAAATATCTTTATATTCATCGAATGATTTAATGTTGAGCCACATAATACTCTTCCGTTTAAATTAATTGATTCAGTTCAAAGTGGGTGCCAAAAGCGCTTCTATGTTGATGTTTTTTCTTCCCTTTTTCAAGTCTTTTTTGAAAAAACTTCTGTGAAAACCAGCCGAAAGTCCTATCACACCGTAAAAACACATCGCATATAAGGAGAGATTACGAAATAGAGCTTCTATTCATTCAAACGAATTGGCTGCTTTTAACTGTTTGTCAGTCATAATGAACGACAAAAAACTTGGTTCAAGCGGACTCGATATTATTGAGGGATGGTTTCAGACAAGAAACTGGCATCCTTTTCAATGGCAAAAAAATGTATGGAATGCCTGTTTGGAGGGGAAAAACGGCCTTCTGAATGCTCCTACAGGCAGCGGAAAGACGCTGGCTCTATTTATGCCCCTGTTAATTGACTGGATCACCAAGCACCCTGAAACCTACCGCAATATGGAGAACAACGGGCTGCAGATGATTTGGATCACCCCCTTGCGGGCCCTGGCTAAAGATATTGAGGGTGCGATGCAGCAGGTAGTGGATGATCTTGAAATACCGTGGCAGGTGCAGCGGAGAACCGGGGATGTCTCCTCTGCCGTGAAACAAAAGCAGAAAAAGCAGATGCCGGAAGTGCTCATCACAACGCCGGAAAGCCTCCATATTCTTTTGGCACAAAAAGGGTACCCAAAACGATTTAAGAACCTCTCCTCGGTTGTGGTAGATGAGTGGCACGAACTGATCAGCTCTAAACGCGGAACCCAAACAGAACTCGGCCTCTCCCGCCTGATGGGGATGAATCCCGGTTTAAAGGTCTGGGGCGTTTCTGCTACCATCGGCAACCTGGAAGAGGCCCGGGATGTACTTTTAGGAGTACAGCGGAGTGAAGAATCCTCCATTATCATAAAGGCTGATCAGTCTAAAAAAATTAATGTTCACTCCATATTGCCGGATAATGTGGAAACATTCCCATGGTCGGGTCACCTGGGCACAAACCTGCTGCATAAAGTTCTGCCTGTTCTCGATAAAAGCGGATCTACATTGATTTTTACCAACACCCGCGCACAGTCAGAAATCTGGTTTCAGCAGCTGCTTGAGGCCAAACCGGACCTCGCGGGCACCATTGCGCTGCATCACGGATCACTAGATCGCAAGATTCGGGATTGGGTGGAAGATTCGCTCCACAGCGGGCTGATCAAGATTGTCGTCTGCACTTCCAGTCTCGACCTGGGCGTGGATTTTGCTCCGGTAGATACCGTTATTCAGATTGGAAGCCCAAAAGGTGTTGCCCGTTTTCTACAGCGTGCCGGGCGCAGCGGCCACCGGCCAGGGGCCGAAAGCACCATATGGTTTGTTCCTACGCACGCCCTTGAATTAATTGAAGCGGCAGCCCTTAAAGATGCGGTTTCAGACAAAATTCTGGAGACCCGTGATCCAATCCTGAAGCCGTTCGACGTGCTTATACAGTATCTTATTACACTGGCTGTTTCAGAGGGGTTTCGGCCTGACGATATATATGACGAGATTAAGCACACTTTCGCTTTTCAAACGCTCAATCCGGACGAATGGAGCTGGATACTTGACTTTATCCAAACAGGCGGACGATCTCTCACCCGCTATGATGAATACAATAAAGTGGAAATTGATGAGAACGGACTCTGGCGTGTTTTTGACCGAAAAATTGCGCGCCGCCACAGAATGAGTATTGGAACCATTGCCAGCGACTCTATGCTCCGGGTTCGATATCTAAAAGGCAGTACGCTGGGGCGTGTTGAAGAGTGGTTTATCTCGCAGCTAAATATCGGGGACACCTTTTGGTTTGCCGGCAGAAATCTTGAGCTCGTTAAAATCAAAGAGATGACCGTTTATGTTCGCCGCGCAAAAGGAGCCAGCAGTAAAGTTCCCAGCTACATGGGAGGACGGATGTCTCTATCTTCAAATATGAGCGACAGGCTTCGACAAAAATTGCAGGAAGGGCGGACCGGTAAAACCGATTCTATTGAACTTAAAACCATTCGCCCCATTTTTGATATTCAGAACAGCCGGTCGATCGTACCGGGGCCGGATCAATTTTTGATTGAAAAATCGTGGTCTAAAGAGGGGTGCCACTGCTTCTTTTTTCCCTTTGAAGGGCGATATGTTCACGAAGGCATGTCTGCTCTAATTGCCTACAGAATTTCCAAAATCACACCCATCTCCTTTTCAATTGCAATGAACGATTACGGATTTGAACTTTTAAGCGATCAGGAGATCCCGGTGCAGAAAGCACTGGAAAGCGGTCTGTTTTCAGAAAAAAATCTCATTAAAGACATAATGGGCAGTCTTAATAACGCTGAACTTGCAAAACGCCGGTTCAGGGGAATCAGCCAGATTGCCGGACTCGTATTTAGCGGGTTTCCCGGAAATCAGAAAAAGGGAAAGCATCTACAGATGTCTTCGGGACTCTTTTTTGATGTTTTTATGGAGTATGAACCGGGCCATCTTCTCATTCAGCAGGCGTACGATGAAGTGCTCAGCACACAGCTCGATGAAGCCCGCCTGCGCGTTGCGCTCCGCAGAATTCAGGGGCAGGATGTGATTGTTAACGAGATTGATCGATTTTCGCCCTTTGCTTTTCCTATTTTTGTAGATCGTCTTCGGGAGCGTCTCTCTTCAGAAAAGCTGATTGACCGCGTGAGGAAGATGCAGGCTCAGCTCGAAAAGGATTGATGAAAATCTAAAATAGAACATATCTCTAAAGGTTCTGTTGTAGGGTTACTTTTGGATATGTAGAGGTGAAAAGTGAAAAGTGAAAATTTATATCAACCATATTAGTATTAGGCCTCTACAATCTACAACCAATAACCATTTAACGAACCGTACTAATAACCAAACCAGACAATGGTTGAAATCACAATTAACAAACAGATTTTCCAACTCCTTCCTGAACGGGCAATCTACTGGGTGGACACCCGGACACTGATACTGACCGACACACACCTGGGAAAATCGGGCCATTTCAGAAAGTCAGGCATTGCAGCTCCTCAGCAGATTAATGAAACCAACCTGAGGCGGATGGGGCAACTTATAAGTATTTACAAGCCCGATCGGGTTTTTATCCTGGGCGATCTCTTTCACAGCGAAGTAAACCGTGAATGGCTTCAATTTGAAGAGTGGTTGTTGACTTACAGTAAACCTCAATACCATCTGATTACCGGCAATCACGATATATTACACTCTTCATTCTATGAAAAGGTAAAAATGTCAACACATAAAACGCTTATTGAAAACGGTTTACGGTTTACTCATCATCCGGGAGGAGAGAGTACGCCTGAAAACGAATACAACCTTTGCGGTCATGTTCACCCCGGTATACGCCTGAAGGGAGCAGGTAGGCAGGCGCTTACTCTGCCCTGTTTTTACCTTTCCGTCAATCAGATGATACTACCTGCGTTCGGAGAGTTTACCGGACTCTTTACGCTGAAGACAAAAGAGGCAGAAAAAGTATATGCAATTGCGAATAACCAGGTCATAGTACTGAAAAAATAGAACCTTAAATTCAATCTAATATTTTGAATCGATCAATCTTTACGGCTATACTCATTTTTATCTTTTTTCCAGTTTTTGGAACGGCTTTCGCTCAGCCAACAAACGATCAGCTGACAGAAATTAATGATCAGCGACTGCAGCAGAGCAGGATTGCAATGACGATCCTCGGCAGCTGGGCAGCGGGCAGCATCGTTGCAGGTGGAATCGGAATGACTCAAACCTCGGGATCTGATCGATATTTTCATGAAATGAACGTAGCCTGGAATGCTGTAAACCTGACCATTGCAGGTTTTGGATATTTTGGTTCAATGAAAAATCCGGCTTCATTCACGCTTTCAGAAACTATTCGCGAATACCAGTCCTATCAAAATATTCTGCTTTTCAATGCCGGTCTCGATATCGGGTATGCGACGTTTGGCGCCTATCTTTGGGAGCGTGGAATTCGTAATAACAGCGACCGCTCAATCGGCTACGGGCAGTCTTTAATTCTGCAGGGTGCCTTTCTCTTTGTGTTTGATGTGATACTCTACGTAGCCAGCCGAAGTGAAAGCAACCAGCTGATCAATTCGCTGGATGGAATATCGATATCTGATTCAGGAGCAGGATTTCAGATCCGGTTTTAGCCGGACATTTTTCTTTTAAAAGAGTGATGAAGCCGGTGGGTGAGCCTTGACTTTTTCGTACGAACATTTGCCGCCGACAGGCCAAACTTTTTACTGATTTCACGCGTGGTGGCGTCCGGATTGGCAAGCATGTAGCTTATGAGCGCTTTATCGTCAGGATCAAGCTCATCGAGGCACTCTTCCAGAATCTGCTTTCGCTCTTCATCTATTAAAGCTTCAATCTGGACTGCGGGTTCCACCCGGTGCCTCTGTTCGTCCAGGTCGAACGCAAAACGATGCTGGGATTTCTTATAATGAAGGAAAGTATGTCTTGAAGTAGTAATGAGGTAGCTGAATATGTATTTACTTTCAAGAATTTTGTCTTCCCGAATCCTTTCAAATACTTCCAGAAACGCCTGGTGTGCACACTCTTTTGCCTCAATAGGTGACGCACTCATCACCACCCGTAAATAATCCTCCAGCCTCGGCATCACTTCTTTCAAAAGTTGATTTGCTGTCTCCTCGTCTCCGTAACGGAGAGCCTCTACTAAATCTGAATAGTCAACTCGTTGCACGTATTTTTTTTATTAGTTTGAAAATTTATGAGAGAAATAGCGGACAAATGGCCCCTAACACGTCACTTGATTATCGTACAAATCATTCTATAAATAAAGTTTTATTTCCATTATTCGTATAAAAACATTAAGATATGATTAATGGCATATACGCCTTAGTTCATTATTTAAACAAATTTTTGTAACAAAGCATCGCTTTAATATACTCGTTACAGTGAAGCATTAAGTAATTTTAATATTACCTAAAAACCTACACACAATCCTATACGGCTAGAAAATCTTTACTAAAAACTGTATTTCTTCTTACAATCTTTATTTGCCTGTACTTAAGAGTACATTTTTCTTGCTTTATACTCATAAATTCTGATACATTGGTAGTCCTAATTGTACGTATGCATTGAAATAAAAATGAATGATTAAGTGATTTAATATCTTTCATACATTAATGGCACTACTACGGGTTATCAATTTTATTATCGGTCGAACTAACTAATTCTTAAATTAAACTTCGCAGACATGAAAATTTTACAATCAATTACGCCAAAAGTTCTCTCCTTCGCTTTTGCTCTTGTATTTGCCGCCGGTTGCGCAACCGTTACCGACGCCAATATCGATGAAATGTCTGAAGTTCAGGAAACCACTACAATCGAGACCACATCCATTGACGGTTCTTTTTGGGATTCCCGCAACGGCGACGACATGGACCCAATCATTGAACGACCGCAAACAGGCGGACAAATGGACTAAATCGATCTTGTCTAATTTTTTTTAAATAAAATTACTCTCTCAAAACTCTCTTACTCTATGAAATCTCTTACATCCAAAATTTTCGCTCTCGCCTTCGCTCTCATCTTCGCCGCCGGATGCGCAACCGTTACCGACGCCAACATCGACATGCCTGAAGTGAAAGAACCCACTATTGAGACCACATCCATTGACGGATCTTTCTGGGATTCCCGCAACGGCGACGACATGGACCCAATCATCGAACGACCGCAAACCGGCGGATCTCTTGACTGATTGAATAAAATACTTCACCGACTATTTATTATTCGGGCAATATGACCGATAACAGATCAAGTCTATTCTTTGATATTATTCTATCAAATTTAGAAATAGATGCCACAGGTCTGTTATCAAGCCGGTTTATAAATGCGTACAATATTTTTCACAATTCTTTTTTCTTTCCTGCTCTTGAAGGTGGTCAACTCCCAGCCCGATCAAGCTATACTTTATGCAAATCTTCTTGATAAAACGGTAGTTTCATCCGAGTCCATTTGGGGTGCTGCTGTTTTATATCACAGTTTATCCAGTTCAGACAAAGAATTTTTTTTAGATACGCTTTCTTCCAATGATGTGAAAGATATCCTTTCAACCAATTCCTCATTGAAGTCAATTCTAAAATTAGG